>NZ_JBFHGC010000233.1:0-4226 GCF_041583315.1 Ilyobacter sp.
CGGCATGGGATATTTTTTCCTTTCGATTACTTCGGCGGTATTTATTATTTTTATTATGCTTATTATGAAAAAATTTGAAGTTCTTTATATCGAAAGAGAGAAACAAAGAGTGGTAAAAATAAGTTACTCTGGAGATATTCACACTGAGATTAAGATTAAAAAATATCTCAAAAATAATAATATAAAACTCATCGGAGCAAAATATTTAAGGGAAACAGATAAAAATACCCATACTGAGAAGGAGACTGTATATACCCTTTCTCTTCCCCAGCATATGAGTACAGAGAGCCTTGTAAAGGCCCTCAAGGAATTTGATGAGATTTTTCACATCTCTATCCATTAAAATCTTTTTAGGTCATATCACAACCACACTGGTATCCTCGTAGAAAATTTAGCTTTGCACTTAAATTTTAATTCCCTCCGGTAGCTGAGGGTTTTATTTTTTCTATTGCCCCTATAAACTGAGCCCCGTATCTTTCGAATTTTACTTCTCCAACTCCGTTTATTTCAAGCATCTCCTCTTTATTTACAGGAAGGTATTTGGCCATCTCACGGAGAGTCTTGTCAGAAAATACAGTATAGGGGGGCTTGCCCTCTCCTCTTGCTATTTCATATCTCAATTTCTTCAGAGCCTCGAAGTACTGTTCCCCTTCATAGCTTACTTTTTTATCCACTACTGCTATTTTTCTCAAAAAAATCTCTCTGTTTTTTATAAACGAATAAGCCTTCTTAGTCATCTTAAGAGTTGGAAACTCCCCTTTTAGAACTTCTATATATCCATCTCCTATCAAGAGATCTATGATGGCCCTTATCTCCTTCTGGCTGTACTCCTTCATGATGGAATAAGTGGTTATCTTATCTAGATTCCATTTGAGAATATTTTTATTTTTAGACCCTGCCAGTATTCCCACTATCATATTGACTCCAAACCTCTCACCTGTTCTTCCTATACAGGAGATTATCTTCTGAGCTTCTATGGTTATATCCTGGGTCTCACTGTTATCCAGACAGTTGCTACAGTTATCACAACTCTCTATTTTTTCATCACCAAAATATTCAAGTATATAAGAACGTATACACTGGGAAGTATGGCAGTAATTCACCATGGCATTCAGTTTTTCATATTTTATATCCATTATCTCTTGAGAATTATCAAACTGATTGTTTTCTATAAAAAATCTCTGAGTCAGAATATCTCTTGGGTTAAATATAAGTACACAGTTAGAATCAAGACCGTCCCTTCCTGCCCTTCCTGCTTCCTGGTAATAGCTCTCTATATCTTTAGGAAGATTGTTGTGTATCACAAACCTTACGTTGGATTTATCTATCCCCATGCCAAAGGCATTTGTGGCAACCATTATGTCCAGCTCATCCTCTACAAAGCTGTTCTGAAAATCCTCTCTTTCAGAGTCTTTAAGACCTGCATGATATTTTCCCGCCTTATAACCTCTGCTTACGAGTTCATTATGAATAGAATCTACCTCCTTACGGGTAGAGGCGTAGATTATCCCTCCTTCCCCGCTGTGTTCCTTGAGGTATTTTTTTATATATGCCAGACTGTTTACCCCTTTTACAGTGGTAAATTTTAAATTTTTCCTGTCAAATCCATTTAAAAATATATCAGGATTAAATTTCAGATTCCTGACTATATCTTCCCTTACCTTTGGAGTGGCTGTAGCTGTAAAAGCTGAGACTACTGGTCTGGTTTGGAGTTTATCAATGAATCTAGGTATTCCAAGGTAACTTTTTCTGAAATCATGTCCCCACTGGGATATACAATGAGCCTCATCTACTGCAATTTGGGATATATGTTTGGCTTTTATCTGTTCCACAAAATATTCATTTTCAAGTCTCTCTGGAGCTACGTAGACAATCTTGTACTGATCTGCATATATATTTTTAAATATCTCATTTGATTCCTTCTGAGACAGCGAGCTATTGATATATACAGAGGGAATACCCAGCGTATTCAGTGCAGTGACCTGGTCCTGCATAAGGGATATCAACGGGGAAATTACCAGGGTAATCCCGTCAAAAACCAAGGCCGGTATCTGATAACATATGGATTTACCTCCACCTGTAGGCATTACTCCCAATGTATCTTTTTTATTCAAAATATTTTCGATTATTTCCTCCTGTCCATCTCTGAAGACAGTATAACCAAAATATTTTTTCAAAATTTCATAAATTTTACTCATCTTACCCCCAAATATTTACAATTCATATTTTATTATATCCGAACTTAAAGTTCCCCTATAATTTCAAAATAAAACATTCCTTGAGAGTATTTACCCTCTCCTGAACATCATGTATCTAAATTCCCTTGAATCTCCCGAAGGCATAGTATAGTTGTAATCATAGGCTTCTGTCAGAGTGAATCCCTCTCCTAATCTTTCCTGCACTTCTTCTTCATCCCAGGTTCTTATTTTCAAGCCTGTACATTTATTTTTGTTGGCTTTTGAAAAAGTAACCAGTATGAAATAGCCATTCTTCTTCAAGTATCTTTTCAACTGAGTAAAATAAAGTTCTTCCTCTTTTTTAGAATTGAGAAAATGCAGCACAGCCCTGTCATGCCATATATCCACTTTTCCTTCTAAATTCAATTTTAGTACATCACATTGAAAAAGACTGACCTTATCACAATAATCTTTTAGATCAGATTTCAAATCCAGAATTGCATTTTCACTTAAATCAATACCAATAATATTTTCATATCCATTTTCAAGAAGGGCTTTTATAAGAGTAGTTTTACCGCATCCCACATCCAAAATATTCTTTTTTAAATTTGATTTTTTTATCAATTTCAGAGATTCATGAGACTCTTTTTCATACCATCCCAGTTTTTCTATATTATAAGTTGCATAAATTTTGTCCCAATGAGATTTAGAATTCTTTTTAAACAGCATATTTCCATCCTCCTCAAATCAATAGATATAGTCTTTTCCCAATATATCAGAAGTTTCAATTCTGATTATATATTCATATACTACTTACAGTATAGACTCTATATCTTTCTTCGTCTATAAAAAAACCGGGAATTTTTAATCCCCGGTCTTTATAGATACCAGCAACTCAAAGTTTTTTCAACTCATGAGTTCTTATTACTGGAAAAGTAACTATATTTTTTTTACAAATTCAGATTTTAAGTTCATAGAACCGATACCGTCAATCTTACATGCGATATCATGATCTCCATCCACCAATCTTATATTTTTTACCTTTGTACCTATTTTTACTACCAGTGAACTTCCTTTTACCTTTAGATCCTTGATTACTGTCACAGAATCTCCGTCATTTAGGACAGTTCCGTTTGAATCTTTTATTACATTTTCTTCTTCACTATTTTCGCTTTCTATTTCCATAGTCCACTCATAGGCACATTCCGGACATACAAACACACTTCCGTCTTCATATGTATATTCTGAGTTACATTTAGGGCAATTTGGTAAATCAATCATAATTTCATTTTCTCCATTCTTTTTTAATATTAATAATTTTAAATACAGAGAATTCCTAATTCTCCGTAACTTTTTCAGATTTTCTATTTTTAAATAGATCCTCTTAAAGGAATTTCTTCCCATTTGTCATTGAGCATAAGATATATTTTTACATTTACAAGAGAAAGCTCTTTTATCTCCATAGGATCTTCCAGGTCATCTGGATTTTTAAATTTCTCAAACCATAATGCTGCTTCCCCGTTCTCTGGGTCTATTCCTTGAGTTGTTACATAGTAGGAGTTGTTTGGCACTTGAAATTCAACACATCCGTCTTCATAGATGTTAAGAGAGGTTACTTTTGTCTCTATAACTGATTCTTTTCCCTCGGTAATCTTTATCTTCATGAGGTTCCCCCTTATTTTTTATTAATTGTTATTTTATAATTATAAACCTTTGACAAAAATAAGTCAAAACATATAAGAATTTTATACTTGAAATTCCTTAAAAATAATACTTTTTAAAAAAGATCTACAATCGGCAATCACCTCATTATTTTACAAAAGAAAAAGAGCCCCAAGGCTCATTTTCATATTTTATAAAAATTACCTGATTTCTTTTGCCTTTAGTTCGTCCATTACTCCTTTTAATTCCATCTCGTCCATTATGAAATTAATCAGGTTCAGCATGTCATATTCTCCTTTTGGAATAAGGTATCCCAGCTGACCCTTAGTCAGAGGATTCCCGACCATAGGAGCTGCAAGTTCCTTATATTCATTGGCATAATGTATC
>NZ_JBFHGC010000234.1:0-4223 GCF_041583315.1 Ilyobacter sp.
TTAGCTCGTTTACCATCATTTTCTTTGGACATTTTCATTTCTTTGGATTTTTTCAGCCTATTAATTTTGATCTGGATATTCTCCATCTCTTTTTCTAACTGTTTTATCTTTACATCTTCATAATAGGTTTTTTCATCTGCCTGCAGAACTGCAGCAAAAATAAAAAACATAACTATAATAATTTTTTTTGACATTCCATTCCCCTTTTTCATATATAACTTCCAATATCTGAAATTATTTTGGGATTTTTTCAAATAAATAAAGCCAGTTTTATACTCTTATTTTTTTATTGTTTTTACAGTATCTTACCAGTTTCATTGTTTATACTAAAAGATAGATAAAGAAGTTTCCTCTGTCTACCCCTATGCCTTCCCTATACTCACGAGCAGCTGTTCTTTTGTAATATCTTTGAAGTCAAGCTGTCTATATAGTGCCCCTTGAAGTATTTTCCTGAATTCCGGACCTGGTTTATAACCCATGCTGATAAGATCGGCACCTGTGACAAGAGGTTTTACTTTGGAAATATCAGATATAAACTTTTTTATCTTATCCTTTGCTGTTTTTTTCCCTTCCAAGTAGATCAGCATCAGTACTTCCAGACTTATCTCATTTAAGATATCATAAATATCAGAATTTTTATCAGATTTTTTTAATTTTGAAAGTACCTCTACCCTTTTTTTTATTCCGTATTCATATTTTTTTCTGAAATCCTGAGAAAAACTAAATTTATTAAAGATCAGTTCTATTTCATCGCTTTTCAAATCCTCCATAAGAATCAAAAAAGCCATAATCCATTTCTTCAGTTTTAGTTGAGATATCATTCCATCTAGAGATTGTAGATCTTCTAAGTGTTTTTTTATCTTTTCAGTGAGTCTTATATTATGATGAATGTTCTTCAAAACATCGTATTTTTCCAGATAGTTCAGAGCCTTTTCAGGATTTTTATCCCCTAAAATAATTTTAAACTCATTTTTCACTCTCGGCCAGGAGATCTTCTTCAGAAAACCATTCTCCACAGCATCTTTTAAAAATCTTTCTGTTTCCTCTTCGATTTTAAAATTATACCTGCTGGCAAATCTAAAGGCCCTTATTATTCTTGTGGGGTCCTCTACAAAGCTAAAATTGTGAAGTATTCTGATCTCTCTGTTTTGGATATCCCTGTATCCGTTGAAAAAATCAACCAGTTCTCCGAATTTCTGGTAGTCAATCTCCAGGGCAAGAGAATTTATAGTAAAATCTCTCCTGTACATATCCTCCCTTATACTTCCGTAATCTACGCTGGGAAGTGAAGTGGGATACTCATAGTACTCTACCCTCGATGTAGCTACATCTATTTTCAGATTTTTGTTTACTATCACCACAGCCGTTTTAAACTTTTCATGGACGACTATTTTTTCACCATTGAGCTCATTCTTCAGATCCCAGGCAAAAGCTATTCCCTCTCCTTCCACTACGATATCAATGTCTTTATTGGGTATACCGAGAATTATATCTCTCACTATACCTCCTACCATATAGACTTTTTCTTTTCTTTTCTTGGCTATTTTCTCTATGGCTTTCAGAAGCTCTATGAGATCTTTTGGAATCTTGTCCAAAAGCTGTTCTCTCATGGCCTTTGAAACCTCTCTCTTTTTCATATCCATTCTTTTTTTCTGTGCATAGAGAAATCTTAAAATGTCAGCCCTTGTTACTATGCCTACAAGTTTTTCCCCTCTCAGTATAGGAATTCTGCCTATCTCATTTTCTACCAGTGTCTGTTTCAGGTCGTCAATGGAGGTTTCCTCAGAAGCTGTTATGAGTTTAGATGTCATATACACCTTGACCGGTGCATTGGCAAACCCATGCCCCATAGAGCGATCTATGTCACGTCTGGATATTATCCCTACCAATTTCCCGTCTTCCACTACAGGAAGGCCTGTATATCCAAACCTAGTCATTATTTTATGTGCATCTCTGAGTCTTGTATCCATGGTAATCGTCTTCACAGGAGTGGACATTATCTCCTTCGTAGTTTTACCCTTTTTTACATTTTTCAATATAATCTCTTTTAACTGATTATAAAGATCATTTACAGATATATCCCTGACTACCACAGAGGATGCACTAGGGTGTCCTCCCCCTTGATATCCTTCTAATATCTCATCTAACGGAACCCCTATACTGGAGCTTCTGGCTATGATATTTGACTTTTCATCATTTCCGCATATTATAAAACAGGCAGTACAGTCCTCTACATCTTTTATTTTGTTTATCAGCTCGTCTATCCCACCGAGAAAATCTTCCGAATATATCTTTGTGAGAAATATCCTCTCAGTTGAAAATTTTATAGTCTCCCCAGCCTCTAAAAGTTCGATAAAAGTATCTTTTTGATCCTCTCTCAGTCCCTTGGTGCTGTATTCATGGACAAATTTCAGATCTCCACCTTTTTTTATTAAAAAAGCCGCTGCCTTTAAGTCTTTAGGAGTGGTTATAGAATAAGTAAAGTTGCCTGTGTCTTCATAGAGACCCATCAAAGCCACATTGAGTTCATATTTTTCAAACTTTACACTGCTGCCCAGTCTTTCTTTTATAAGCTCTAGAATATGAGTGGTATTAGAGCCGTAGCTTACCCTGGTTATATTACCCTCTATATCTTCATTGCTTTCAGGATGATGGTCATATATCTCCACAGGAACTTTCCCTATGAGCTCCTTAAATCTACCTATTCTGGAAACTTTAGCTGTATCAACCACTATAAGCTTATCTACCTGGTCAAAGTCCACATCCTTTGTTTTGGTTATTCCCAAAAAATCCTGGTAAAGGGTGACAAATTTTTTCACATTATTACTCACATTTCCCGGAAAAGCTATCACAGCTTCTGGATATAGTTTTTTTGCCAAAACCATGGACGAAAGTGCATCCAGGTCTGCGTAAATATGTGTTGTAATCAGTTCCATATTTGACCCCGCCCTTCTTTATCTATTCATATTTATTTTAGCTTTTTTTAATATAAAAGTCTAGTTATAATGATTATCCTCTTATTGAATAAATATTCAATGGAATTTTTGATGTGCAAAAATGCAATATTTTTAGT
Organism: Ilyobacter sp.; assembly: GCF_041583315.1. Taxonomy (NCBI): domain Bacteria; kingdom Fusobacteriati; phylum Fusobacteriota; class Fusobacteriia; order Fusobacteriales; family Fusobacteriaceae; genus Ilyobacter; species Ilyobacter sp. The sequence goes on from NZ_JBFHGC010000234.1 coordinate 3,074, forward strand.
ATAATAATATATAAGCATCATTTAGAGGGGGGATTTTTTTGAAAAAATACATCTCTATTTTTCTTCTGGTATTGACAATTTCAGCATGCAGCAATATAGAAAAATCAGAATATCTGGATAAAAACAAATCTGAATTAAAAGCATCTTATGACTCCTCAGATTATAATAAACTGACGGGGGATCTCAATGCAAACGACATCTTCCTGGCAGGAGAGATGCACGGTATAAAAGAAAACTACACCCTGAGACTGAATCTCCTCATGTTCCTCAATGAAAATGCGGGAGTCCGGCATTACCTTGCAGAGATGGGTTACAGCAGTAGTTTCTATATGAACAAATATCTATCCACTGGAGACGAGAGATATCTTTTCCTTGTTACAAACTCAATAGCAGGTTCCTATGATCATTCTGCAGAAGATGTAGAGTTTTGGAGACGCCTCTATACATACAATAAATCTCTTCCTGAAAAAGAAAAAATAAAAATAGTGGGCCTTGATTTAGAGCATCAGTTCTGGATATCCATTCTCCATCTAAACAGTATTTTAAAAGATAAAAATCTAGGGCCTGAGATAGGGGAAGTTTTAAAAGAACTAGACACCCTCAGCTCTTATATCTGTCCAAATATGAAAAATACAGAAAATATCCTAAAAAATATTCAAAAGGTAAAAATTTCCAGCCTCAGTAAAATTACAAAAAATATAAGCATAGACCTGAAAAACAGAAAACAGATTTATAAAAAACAGCTGAACAAAGACGAGTTTTATGACCTGGAGTTTATTCTCTCCAATTCCATAGATACTGAAAGAATATACAAAAATGTGGCTGACAGCCATTATTTCAATGATGAGAGAGAAAAAAGTATATATAATAATTTCCTTAAAGTTTACAGTCATTTTGACAAGGCTAAATATTTCGGACAGTGGGGGGGATTTCATATTCTTCAGAAAAGCAGGTCCACAGAAGCCACTTTTGCTTCCTACCTCAATCAGAGTACCTCTCCTGTAAAGGGAAAGGTAGTCAGCATAAAATTTGTATACGACAACCAAAAGCACAAGATGACAAGCAGAAAAATTTTAAATGCCTTCAAGGAGTACAGCCATTCGAAATTTACACTCTATAAGCTTGAAAAATCAGAGGGTATAGGGGAGAA
>NZ_JBFHGC010000235.1:0-4214 GCF_041583315.1 Ilyobacter sp.
ATAAAAATGGTGTGTTCTTCACACCATTTTTTTAGTTTCTTAGGAGAGGGTGATTGTCCTAAAAAAAAACAAAGTTAACTTTAGCTGAATCTAAAAAACGATTTTGAAATAAAAAAACCTAATTCTTAACGGATTTTAAGAAAAATACCATGAAATATTAAGGAATTAAAATTAGACTCTAACTATAATAAAAAAAGCTGTAACTGAAAAAAGAAAGTAAATCTGTAATCAAAGTTTGGAAAATTCAATTTACAGAATCAAAGTTATTATTTTTTTAAAAAAATAGAGGAGGGATTAAATATGAAAAAAAGCAATTTGTTTCTAACACTGGCTCTTATTTTGGGACTGGCATTTACAGGATGCGGTGGCAAAAAAGAGGGGACTAAGGCTGAAGGAAGTTTTCCTACTGCTAAGACACTTGAAATTATAGCACCAGCAAATCCTGGAGGTGGATGGGATGCCACAGCTAGAGCACTAAAAAAAGTTATCGATGATAATGATATCGCACCAGAAGTAAATATCATTGTTACAAACAAACCTGGAGGAAAAGGATCTATCGCCTGGAACTCTCTGATCCAGAGAAAAGATTCCCATATAGTTGCAATGGATTCGGCTTATATTTACTTAAACCAACTTTTAGGAGTACAGGGAGCCCAGACATTAGATGACTTGAGACCTGTTGCTACTTTGACTAATGAATGGATCGGTTATTTTGTAAAGGGAGATTCTGACATTAAAACTATCACTGAGGTAACAGAAAGACTGAAAAAAGATCCTGGTTCTGTAGTAGTTGCAGTCGCTCCTGGAAAAGGAAATGATGACCATCTTTCAATTATGAACGTTGCAAAAACTGCAGGGGTAGATATCGCAGAGTTTGACAAGAATATAGTAGCTACATCTACTGGAGAACTTATCCCAGGTGTACTTGGTGGATTCTATGAAGTAATAGTTACAGGAGCTGCTGATGGAATAGAATTTATGAAATCTGGAGACTTAAAGTGTATAGCTATAACAGCTGATGAAAGATTAGGCGGAGAATTTGCTGATGTACCTACTGTTAAAGAATCAGGAATAGATGTTGTATTCCCTCACTGGAGAGGAATAGTGGCACACCCTGGAATGACTGACGAAGAAGTAGCTTACTGGGAAACTATAATCGAAAAAGCAATGGATACAGATGACTGGAAAAAAATCATGGAAAACAACAGCTGGCTTCCATACTACAAAAACAGTGCTGACACGAAAAAAATGTGGCAGGAAGAGTATGAGGTTTACAAAGGTCTAACTGACGCTGTAGGTCTTACAAAATAATTATCTTATAGTACATTTAGTTGTTGGGTTGATAACTGTCTTTATAATATATTTAGGCGGTTATTAACTTATACTTAAATAATTTAAGAGGTGAAAAATGACTCAGAATAAAATAATAGGTATTTTTGGAGCTTTGCTTGCAGCATTATATGGTATTAGTACTATCAATGCTGCAGGAGCTGGAGCTACTTTTCTTTCAGGAACCAAAATATTTCCTGCAATGGTAATAATACTGACTGCTGTACTTTCCTTAGTGATATTTTTACAGGATTATCTTGGGAAAGTAGAAGGGAAAAAGCTGGAAATAGATAAAAAAGTTGCAGTCACTATCGGGAAATGCACAGTGATATTTATAGTTTATACTTTAGTTTTTGAACATCTTGGTTATATACTTTCTACGATAGTTCTTTTAATGGGATTGTTGAGTATTTTAAATAAAGGTAAACTAAAACAAAATTTAATTATTTCAGTAGCATTTTCTGCAATAGCATACTTTATATTTTCAAAATTATTAGCGATTTCTTTACCGCCAGGAATAATAAATTTTTAATCAGGAAGGTGAATTATGTTAGATATATTTTCATATTTAATGGGGGGATTTAGTGAAATCTTGACCTTTACAAATCTCATGTGGATATTCTTTGGAGGGATTTTCGGTTCTATCGTCGGGATGCTTCCTGGATTAGGTCCTGCAACTGGTATCGCTGTTCTTCTTCCACTGACATTTGGAATGAATCCAGTAACCGCTTTAAGTACACTTACAGCCATATACTATGGAGCGATGTTTGGTGGATCCAGAGCTTCTATTTTGATTAATACACCTGGAGACGGAGGAGCAATAGCTGCTACTTTTGACGGATATCCCATGACTAAAAACGGAAGAGCAGGAGAAGCCCTGGCCATGTCAGCAATAGCTTCTTTTATAGGGGGTACTATAGCTACTATTTTGATGACATTTTTAGCAGTGTCAATATCTAAAGTTGCAATAAAATTTGGACCTCCACAATATTTTACACTGATGATATTTGCCTTGATAGCCACATCTGCGATATCGAGAGGAAATGTAATAAGAGGACTTTTTGCCACATCTTTGGGACTTATGGTAAGTACTATAGGGGCAGATTCACTTACTGGAACAGTAAGGTATACTATGGGGATACCAGAACTTTATGAGGGTGTAGATTTTCTTATAATGATTATAGGATTTTATGCAATTGGAGAAGTTTATAATAACTTTGGTAAAATTTTATTCAATCATGACCCGGCTTCAGATGCCAAAAATTCCAATTATGACATAAGCAGGGTTTGGGTAAGTAAATCCGAATTTAAAGAGTGTCTTATGCCTATATTGAGAAGTACTCCACTGGGATTTTTTATAGGTATACTGCCAGGGGCTGGAGCCACTATTTCCTCCATGTTGGCATATTCTACTGAAAAAAGTTTATCAAAAGACCCGGACAGCTTCGGTAAGGGTAATATTATAGGCTTGGCAGCTCCGGAAGCTGCAAACAATGCAACTGCAGTTGGAGCGATGATTCCAATGCTTACACTAGGGATACCTGGATCGGGGACAACAGCTGTAATGCTAGGGGCTCTTATGATGCTTGGAATCAAGCCGGGTCCTATGCTGTTTACAAGTCAGCCTGACGTAGCCTGGGGAGTTTTAGCGAGTATGTATGTAAGTAATATAATGCTTGCAGTAATCAACATTCCACTGGCATCACAGCTGGTAAAAGTACTGAAAACTCCTGAAAAAATTCTTCTGCCTCTTGTTGTGGCATTAGGGTTCATAGGAACTTACGCACTTAGTTTTGCTACAACTGACTTTATCATCGTTGCATTATGCGGAATAATTGCATTCTTTGCCAAGAAACTAAAGATACCAATCTCCTCATTTATACTAGCGTTGATACTAGGAACCAAGATAGAGACCTCTTTCAGACAGTCAATGGTATTGTCTAAAGGTTCGATGAGTATATTTGCTTCAGACTCTATATCAATATTTTTCATTGTATTAGCCGTACTTTCATTATTTGGACCTATGATATTAAATAAGTTGTTAAAGTCCGACAAATAGGTTAAAATATAGAAAATAATATGAACTAAGGGTGAAATATGATATTTAATAAAAAATTACGTTTGATTTGGGGAGTACTCTTTACAGTAGCTTTGATTGCAATTCTCTCATTTGAAAGAAATGTTTTCTATGCTCTGATATTTGGAGTAACTTCGGGGTTTGTTTTTATATCGGATTTTTATATTTTAAAGAGAGAATATAAAAAAGCCGGAGTGGTGGAATCTAAATATAAAAAGAGATGGCATATCTTTTCTAAACTTACTCAGTGGCTTTTCTGGACATCGCTTCTTTATGTTCCTTTTGTGCCGCAGTTTAGTACTGGGTATAAGATATTTATGCTTGCAGATTTTTTTCTGGTTTCGACATTTGCATTTTACAAATTCACCAAAACCAATTAATGGGAGTTTGAAGAATATTAATTTCTTGGTAAAATTAGAATTTCAAAAGCTCATAGGCCACTTCAAATGCAGCAGAATAAGAATATTAGAATGTATCTGAAAAATAGAAGTCAAGACTTTATGTCTTGGCTTCTATTTTAAGTTATAGAAATTTATTGTTTATAAATTACTGAATTTCTCCGAAAGTCTGTCACTTTTACTTGATGAAAAGTAACCAAAAATCAAGCCTTGTCTTGTCCAAGCTAAAATAAAATAAATTTTACTAAAAATACAAAACTCGCTTCGCTCAGACATTGTATTTTCTTAACGTAAAATTGATTAGATTTCTTAACGCTCGTCCTGCGAATAGGCACTTCAAGATCTTTAGAAGATATTAAAGATTCTAAAGATTTTAAAAAGCATTTAAATATTCTAATCTTTAAGTGGCA
>NZ_JBFHGC010000236.1:0-4214 GCF_041583315.1 Ilyobacter sp.
AGGGATATAGATGGAATAATTCTCCCTGGGGGAGAAAGCACTACAATGGGAAAACTTCTAATTGATCTGGGAATCATGGATACACTTAAAGATATGATAGAAGACGGATTTCCTGTATTTGGGACTTGTGCCGGGATGATACTTCTTGCAAAATCCCTTGCCAACGATGAAAAGGTTCACTTGGGTATTATGGATATCATTGTAAAAAGAAATGCCTATGGCAGACAGCTGGGAAGTTTTAACTGTAAAGCACCTGTGAAGGGTATAGGGGAGGACGTGGAGATGGTATTTATCCGTGCCCCTTATATAGAGGCGTGTGGAGATGGTATAGAGGTCTTGTCCAGGATAGATGGGAATATTGTGGCTGCCAGGCAGGGGAATATTCTCGTGACATCTTTTCACCCGGAGCTTACTTCTGACTACAGAATGCATCAGTTTTTCATAGATAGTTTAGTAAAAAAATTAAGCTAGCCATTGGGCTAGCTTTTTCTTTATATTTATACTAAAGGTCTAAAAATTCTGCCGGGTTTAGAGGCTTTTCCTCATATCTTATCTCATAATGAAGGTGCGGACCGGTGCTTCTACCTGTATTTCCAGTTCTTGCGATAAAGCTACCCCTGTCTACAAAATCATCCTCCTTTACATTATAGCTGCTTAAATGCCCAAATCTTGTAGAATAACCGTTCCCGTGATCTATTATGACTGTCTTTCCATAACCCCTTACCCATCTGGCAGTTCTCACTATGCCGCTTTCTGGTGAATAAACCCTTGTACCAATAGATGCAGCAAGATCTATTCCATTATGTTTAGATCCAACACTTCCAGTAATTGGATCTACTCTTCCACCCCAGTTGCTCGTTACTGCAATCTCTTCTAAGGGCCACATAAAATTTAAATCCTGGGTTTTCCTCTGATATGCCTTAAAGACCACCCTCTCTTCCAGTGTTATCTCCCTCACATCATAATTTGTATCTCTTCCACTCAAAACTATATCCCTAACCTCTATAGATTCCGGTCTGGCAGAGACCATTCTTCTGCTGCTCAAGCTTTCCATTGAAGGTCTTTCCTCTATACCCCCATAACCTTTTACAAAGATTAAAACTAACATACTAATAAATGTTCCCAATCTCAATTTATACCACCCCTGGTTAAAGACATTCTTTGCTGTTAATAAAACAAATACTGAATTTCCCATGAATTCCTTCTATAAATTTTATTTCATCTATTCATATGTTTTTTAATTATTGTTTTTATACATATTTATATATTTTTGATAAAAAAAAATCCCTGGATACCCAGGGGATTTTCTTATCCTAAAGCCACATCTAGGCTCATCATTACAGCAAAACCTATCATAGCTCCCGCTGTGGAAATGTCTGTTTTTTTATCCATCTGAGATTCAGGTATAAGCTCCTCTATCACCACAAAGATCATAGCTCCCGCTGCAAAAGAAAGAGCATAAGGAAGAAGACTTCTCATACTCAAAACTGCGTAAGCCCCTATAACTCCCGCTATTGGTTCTACCACTCCGGAAAGCTGCCCATACCAGAAACTTTTAATTCTTGAAACGCCTTCACGTCTGAGAGGTACAGAAACCGCCGCTCCCTCAGGAAAATTTTGAATACCTATACCTATTGCAAGAGCTACCGCACCTGCAAGATTAGCAGAAGGTATCCCCGCCGCCACAGCCCCAAAGGCAACTCCAACTGCAAGTCCCTCTGGTATATTGTGCAGAGTCACAGCCAATACCAAAAGTATGCTTCTCTGCCAGTGGGTTTTTATTCCCTCTGCCTCTGAAGTTTTAAGACCCTGATGAAGATGTGGTAATATCTTGTCAATGAGCCATAAAAATAAACCTCCAGAAAGAAAGCCTATCGCAGCAGGTATCCATCCACGATTCCCCATCTCTTCTGCCATCTCAATAGCAGGTGCCAGCAGAGACCAAAAACTGGCTGCGATCATTACTCCAGCTGCGAATCCGAGCATGCCATCAAGCATCTCTCTTTTTATCTCCTTAAAGAAAAACACCATGGCAGCCCCAAGTGCTGTTACAAACCAGGTGAAACAAGTCGCCATAAGAGCCTGTTGAACAGGTGTAAATCCCCCTAACCACTCAATCATTTTAATTCCCCCTTAACTTCATACCTATTATTAATTCTCATTTTTTCTGTTTTTCCTGTTTTTCTTGGAAATTTATTCATTTGGATTTTTAACAGGCCATTAAAAAAGTGGTAGAAAAACTACCACTTTTTAACTATATCCTGAAAATTTTCTTTAAATTTTTCCAGAGCCTTTGCCCTGTGGCTTATCCTATTTTTTATCTCTGGTATTTCAGCTAGGGTACTCTTATACTCCTCTACATAAAAGTAAGGATCATACCCGAAGCCGTCTTTTCCTTTAGGGTTATCCACAATCTCTCCGTCAATCTCCCCCCGGAAGGAATAAGTCTCTCCTGTGGGCCTCGCAAAAGTAATCACAGAAACAAATTTTGCCTTCCTGTTCTCGACTCCTTGAAGGTCTTTTATAAGCTTTTCATTATTTGTCTCATCTGTGGCACTCTCACCGGAATATCTTGCAGAATACACTCCGGGAGCTCCTCCTAGGGCGTCTACACAAAGACCCGAGTCATCTGCGATAGAAGGTATATTTAGATACCTTGCTATTTCAAGAGCTTTTTTAGCGGAGTTTGCTTCAAAAGTATCCCCGTCTTCTACGACTTCTGGAATCTCTATTCCGTCTTTTATAGATAATATTTCCACGTCAAAGTCTTGAAGTATTTTTTCGATCTCTTTTATTTTTTTAGTATTACCTGTAGCTAAGAAAATCTTCATTAGACTTCAGTCTCTTCCACTATTTTGTTTTGTAATTCAACCAGTTCCATTATTCCTTTTTCAGCGAGGTCAAGCATCTCATTCAGCTCTTTTCTTGTATAGGTAGCCTCTTCCCCGGTTCCCTGTACCTCTACAAATTCTCCTTTAGAATTCATTATCACATTCATATCCACTTCTGCAGTAGAGTCCTCAGTATATTTCAGATCAAGCATAGGCTCTCCCCCTACAATTCCTGCACTTATTGCGGCTACATTAGCGATTAGGGGATTTTCTTTCAATTTATCATTTTTAAGGAGTTTTTTCACTGACAAAGCCAGGGCCATGTATCCACCAGTTATAGAGGCAGTTCTTGTCCCTCCGTCTGCCTGGATAACATCACAATCTACAGTGATCGTCTTTTCACCTATTTTTTCCAGGTCTATACAGGCTCTCAAAGATCTACCTATAAGTCTCTGGATTTCCATAGTCCTTCCTGATAGTTTTCCCTTTACAGCTTCTCTCATATTTCTGTCTTCAGTAGCTCTAGGAAGCATTGAATACTCTGCTGTAAGCCATCCTCTCCCTTGATTTCTAAGGAAGGGAGGCACTCTGTCACTTATAGAGGCTGTGCATATTACCTTTGTATTTCCCATCTCTATAAGAACTGAACCTTCAGCATAAATAGTAAAGTTAGGTGTAATTTTTATTTCTCTGATCTGATCCAGTTTTCTGTTGTCGTCTCTCAATTTTTCACTCATTATATCCTCCTAAGCTGTTTCTCCAAATTGTGTTTCATAAAGTTTTTTATATATTCCGCCATGCTCTAAGAGCTCTCTGTGGCTTCCTGTCTCTTTTATCTCGCCCTTTTCCATTACTACTATCTTATCTGCATTTACAATGGTGGAAAGTCTGTGAGCTATTACAAAGGTCGTTCTACCCTTCATCAGTTTATCCAGGGCATCCTGTACCAGCCTTTCTGACTCTGTATCAAGGGCAGAAGTTGCCTCGTCTAATATCATTATCTCAGGGTCCTGTATGAGTGCTCTGGCTATCGCTATTCTCTGCTTTTGACCTCCTGAGATCATGGCCCCTCTCTCTCCGACTTCAGTATCGAATCCTTTTTCAAACTCCATTATAAAGTCATAAGCATTGGCCATTTTTGCAGCTTCTATTATCTCTTCCATAGTTGACTCTTCTCTACCATAGGCAATATTTGATGCTATTGTCCCGCTGAAAAGAAAAGTTTCCTGAGGTACTATTCCTATCTCTTTTCTGTATTCCTTCAGAGAATAGTTTTTTATGTCCACTCCGTTTACTTTTATAGAACCTTCTGAAGTCTCATAAAATCTGGGTATAAGGTTTACAAGAGTGGTCTTTCCGCTACCGCTCTTTCCAACAAGTGCG
>NZ_JBFHGC010000237.1:0-4207 GCF_041583315.1 Ilyobacter sp.
CTCCCTGATCAGGTTCATTGCCGTCTGCAAATCCCCCTACACCTATTTCAGAGGCCTCTTTCATTTTCTCCACATCATCTTGTGACAAGTTCAATCCTACTGCTATTTCTTGGTAACTTGGTTTTTTATTGTTTTTTTCAATAAATTTATCTTCGAATATACTTATCTTTTTATTCATCAGGTAAACATAACTCGGTATTTTTATCGCATTTATACGATTGGCTATGGAGTTTATTATCTCTCTTTTTATCCACCATACAGAATAAGATGTAAAGCTGTGCCCCTTGGAAAGATCATATTTGTCTATGGCTGCTATAAGGCCTATTGTCCCGTCTTGTATGAGATCGATGTAATTAACACCTGCTTTGGAATATTTCATAGCAATCTTAGCTACTAGTTTTAGATTGGAAGTTACAAGCATATCCCGTGCATCTTCATCCCCTGCTTGAGCTTTTTTCACTATCTCTTTTTCTTCCTCTCTGGGAATAGGTGTGTAAAGTGATATGTCGTGGAAATACTGCTCTAGGATCTCTTCACTATAATATCCGTCTCCTACACTCTCCTCATATTCTTCTTCACTCTCTCGTACCTCTATACCCTGTTTAAATATGAAGTCAATGAGAGCCTGAAAATCCTTCTCTTCGTTGCACTCTTCACAGACAAATTCTTCAAAATCTTTCTGAAGCAGTACCCCCTCATTAATTTTACCTTCTAATTTATCTATATTTAAAGACATTTTTCATCTCCTTGAAGCAATATTTTTTATTATACACATATAATAATTTAAGAACAAATAAAAATTAGGAGTTTTAACTCCTAATTTTTTTTTACATTCTAAAATCTTCTAATTTCTTTCTTCTGCTTGGATGTCTCAGTTTTCTCAGAGCCTTTACCTCTATCTGTCTGATTCTTTCCCTTGTAACTTTAAATATCTTACCAACTTCCTCAAGAGTTCTAGGGCATCCGTCATCTAGACCATATCTGAATCTCAAGACTTTTTCCTCTCTCTCGCTCAAACTCTGAAGCACATCATCTAGCTGCTCTTTCAAAAGATTTCTGTTGGTTTGTTCATAAGGACTCAGCATTTTATTGTCCTCTACAAAGTCACCTAACTCACTATCTTCTTCGCTTCCCACTGGGGTCTCTAGAGATATCGGGTCCTGGTTCATTTCAAGTATAGCTTTTATTTTTTCAGCTTCCATTCCAAGTCTCTCAGAAAGAACCTCTGGTGTGGCATCCTTTCCGGTTTCCTGGAGATATATTCTGCTTTCTTTCTTTATCTTGTTTATTGTTTCTATCATATGAACAGGTATTCTTATAGTTCTTCCCTGGTCAGCTATAGCCCTTGTTATGGCTTGTCTTATCCACCAAGTTGCATAAGTTGAAAATTTATAACCTTTTGTATATTCAAATTTTTCAACGGCCTTCATCAAACCTATATTTCCCTCTTGTATAAGGTCTAGTAATTTTAAACCTCTGTTTGTATGTTTTTTTGCTATACTCACCACAAGTCTCAGATTGGCCTCTACCAACTGCTGAGTAGCCCATTCGTCCCCTTCAGCAGAATTTTTTGCATGTTCTATCTCCTGCTTATGAGTAAGAAGCGGTACCTGACCGATCTCTCTTAAATACATTTTGATAGGTTCATCCACATCTACCCCGGCACTTATTGCCAAAAGTTTTTCCGGAGACAGTTCCTCTTCAGTCACTTCCTCTATCTCATCAGGGTCAAAATTACCATCTTCTTTTTTATCATCTGTGTCTGAATCAACGTCTTCTGCATCCTCTTCTTCGTCCTCTTCTACTATTATCTTTGGAGTAGATTTTTTCACGGAGGTTTTTACTTCTTTTTCTTCAGACTTTATTTTTGAAAGATCCTCTTTTTTGACGATCTTTATCCCCTGATCGATCATTCCGTTTATAAGGAACTCTATTTTATCAACTGGAAAATCATCCTTTAGTGCTTCATTTATTTCCTCAAAAGTTATAACTTTTTCTTCTATGGACTTTCTTATTAAAGCACGCGCCTTTTCATTTCTAATAAAGTCTTTCATTACTTTAAGTGCCTCCTCTATATATTAAAAGTTTTGAATTCACGATAAAAATTTTTCAATTCTTCCAGATCGGTATCTGCTTTTTCTATATTTTCACTTATTTTTCTTATTTTAAAAAAAGAAACTATATCTCCGTGGATTTTATATTTTTCAAGAGCCTCTTTTATCTCTTTTCTAAACCACCCTAAATATACCTCCCTAAAATCCTTAATAAGTTTTTTTTCATCTGAATATTCAATACTTGATGCTGCTATTTCTAAAATCTGCCTTTTTTCTTCCTCTTCAAAAGAATCACTATTTAAAATCAACTTTACACCATTTTCAGACAATTTCTCCTCTTCATAAAAGACAATAATTTTATGAAAAAGGTTACTTTTTATTTTTTTATTTTGAAAATAAGAAAAATATTCTGGTTTTGAAAGTATTATTTTCAGTGTATCCATTTCCAACTTATCGATTGTTTCACTGCGGCTTTTGTCATACTCTTTCCGGTTATAAATCTCACTTTTGATCTTCTTTTGGCTTTTTTTATTATTGACAATAAGAATATCATTCAAAAGCTCTTTTGCAATCCCCAAGGACTTTGATAGTTTGTCTACATAGAGACTTTTTTCCAGGTCAGTTTCCACAGCCTGAAAGAAATCTTTAAACCTGTCCACAAAATTTTGTTTAGCCATTAAATTTGTCAGGTCATATTCCTTGGCATAAAATTCATAGAGATAGTCAAATATCTCCTTTGACTCTTTTACACATTTCAAAAATTCATTTTTACCATATTTTTTCAGAAACTCATCGGGATCTTTGGCATTTTCGAGTTCTAGTACTCTTATATTGAATCCGTGGGATTTAAGAATGACCCCGGATTTCTCAGCTGCAACTCTCCCTGCATTATCCATATCAAAAGCCAATATAACATTAGAGGTGTACCTCTTCAGCAATTTTGCCTGATCTTCTGTAAAAGCCGTCCCCAGAGAGGCTACCGTCACATCAAATCCAAAGGAATGAGCAGACAGTACATCCATGTATCCTTCCATGACTATTGAATATGCTTTTCTTCTTATTGTGTTTCCCTTTTCTTTTATTCCGTATAAATTCTGGCCCTTATGAAAAACCGGGCTTTCTGACGAATTGATATATTTAGGTATATCCTTTCTGTCTTCCAGGCTTCTTCCACCAAAAGCTATTACATTACCTGAAGGTGAGTATATAGGAAACATAACTCTGTCTCTGAAAGAATCATAATACCCCTTTTCTCCCTCTTTCACTAATCCCAATGTTACTATATCATTGATGTCATGACCTTTATTTAAAAGATGGTCATAAAGGTTATTCCACCCTTTAGGTGCAAATCCAATTTTGTTTTCAGAGATAAAATCAGGTTTAAGTTTTCTTTTTGATAAGTACTCCAGCGCATCTCTGCCTTCATTGGAGAATATCTTCTCACAAAAATATTCAAGTGCATCATTTAAAATATCATAGTATTTTTTATTTGTATCTCTTAGTACATCATACCCCTTTACAGGCTTCACCTTGATCTTATATTTTTCAGAAAGATCCTTAACTGCTTGTCCAAAGGGGATTTTATTGTAGTCTGAGTAAAATTTTACAGAATTACCGCCAGCACCACAAACAAAACATTTACATATGTTTTTAGAGGGGCTGACTACAAATGAGGGGTTGTTGTCCTTATGAAATGGACAGAGACCCTTAAAGTTAGCTCCTGCTCTCTTTAAGTCTACATACTCTCCCACCACTTCGACTATATTTAATTCTTCGATCAATTTATCTATATCTTCGGAATTATATCTCATTACTCTCCCCATTTTTTTATCAAATACAAGACCTCAAAAACTTCAATAAAATCAAAGTCGGTACTTTATATTATAATATATTTTTTATATTTTATCAATGATTTGAGCTTTATTTTTGAGCCCATCTGTAAAGAAAAATATACGGATTCGTAGTTCTGAATACGGCTTAAAAGTAGTGTTTAAAAACAAAGTGACTTGAATCAAAAAAGTTTCGCCAAAGTAGCGAAACTTTTTAGTAGTTTTTAATAAATAATGTTTATTTTATTAATTAAATAAAATGTAATATAAAACCTTTTTTAAACGAAAAGAGGTACTAAAACAAGTGAAACAATGGACATCAAC
>NZ_JBFHGC010000238.1:0-4196 GCF_041583315.1 Ilyobacter sp.
TAAGTTGCATTATTTTCTTTTGCAGCATTGAGTCCATCGTTACATATCCCTCTGGCATCCTTGCTTCCCTCTTGAATATATACAGGGACATCTATCTGCTCTCCCAAAACCTGAAGTTGTTTCATGGCAGCCGGTCTGTATACATCGGCTCCTACCATGTAAGGTCTTTCACCTTTTTTCTTGAGAAATTTTGCAAGTTTTGCAGCAAAAGTAGTTTTACCTGCTCCTTGAAGTCCTGCCAGCATTATAACTGTAGGGTTCTTTGCCGACTTTGTAAGCCTGGCATTCGTACCTCCCAGAAGTTCTACAAGTTCATCATTTACTATTTTTACAAACTGCTGCCCTGGGTTTATTCCGGTTATTACCTCTTCCCCCACAGCTTTTTCTTTTATTTTATTTACAAACTCTTTTACCACTTTATAGTTTACATCTGCTTCTAAAAGAGATAGTCTAACTTCTTTCAGGGCCGACTTTATATTTTCTTCGCTTAATTTTCCATGCCCTTTGACTTTTTTAAATATTTCTTGGAATCTTGTACCTAAATTATCTAACATCAGGTCACCTCTTATAAGTCAATACTTTCGATTATTTCTTCTAGCTTTTTAGGGGTGAAATTCTCTCGCAGTTCTAAAAGACTATTCTTTATTTCCTGCTCCCTTTTGTAAAACCCTATTTTCTCTTCGTATTCTTTCAATATCTTTATGCCTCTTCTGATATTGTCATAAACAGCCTGTCTGCTGACATTATGCTCTTTGGCTATTTCAGAAAGAGACAGATCTCTCTCAAAATGTTCAAGCATATACTCCTTTTGTTTATCACTGAGAAGGTTTTTATAATAGTCCATTAGCAGTGAAACTTCTAAAAAATCACTCAATTCCATAGTTTACTCCCATATTATATATGATTTACCTCTTAGTGTCAAGGCTTTTTTCTTTACATAATGTCATTTTTTTTTATATGATTTTATACAAATGACAAGGGTTTCCCCTTGTCATCTTTTTTTTATATTTCTCTCAAAAAAATATTTTGTGTTCTGTCTGGACCTACTGAAACCATTGAGATTTGGCATCCGATAACTTCTTCCACTCTTTTCAAGTAATTCTTACAGTTTTCAGGAAGCTGATCATATTCTCTCATTGCCGTGATATCCTCTTCCCATCCTGGAAGTTCTTCATACACAGCCTTTGCTCTGGCTAATCTTTCGATAGAAGATGGTACTGTTGTATACACCTTTCCGTCGATTTCATACCCTACACAAATATTTATTTTTTCAAGTCCGCTTAGTACGTCTATCTTAGTGATAACTACATCTGTCAGACCATTGATATCCACAGCAAATTTACCTACTACAAGGTCGAGCCATCCGCATCTTCTAGGTCTTCCTGTAGTTGCTCCGTATTCTCTACCGATATCTCTTAGTATTTCACCAGTCTCGTCTTCAAGCTCAGTAACAAAAGGTCCCTCTCCTACTCTTGTAGTATAAGCCTTCATTACCCCTATAGCTCTGTCGATTTTTTTAGGTGCTATACCTACTCCTGTTGTTACTCCTGCAGTTGTAGGTGAAGATGACGTCACATATGGATAAGTTCCATAGTTGATATCAAGCATCATTGCTTGAGCCCCTTCAAAAAGTACAAATTTATCCTGGTCTAGAGCTTCATTTATCTCAGGCACTGAATCTATTATTCTGTGACCTATTTTCTCAGCATATTCTTTAAATTCACCAAGCATTTTGTCAAAATCCATTTTTTCTACACCGTAGATTTTTTCAAAAACTTCATTTTTTTCTTCTAAATTTGTTCTGAGTTTACCTTCAAAAGTTTCCATATCAAGAAGGTCTACCATTCTAAGACCACACCTAGTTATTTTATCAGCATAGCAAGGTCCTATTCCCCTCTTTGTAGTTCCTATTTTCTGATCCCCTCTGGCATCTTCTCTCAATTCATCTAGTCTCACGTGATAAGGAGCGATTATATGTGCCCTGTCACTTATGAAAAGATGATCGACTTTTGCTCCTTTTTTTTCAAGAGCTTCTAATTCACTTAGTAGAACCTTGATATCTACCACAACTCCGGGTCCTATTATACATTTACCGTTTCCGTGAAGCATTCCTGAAGGAAGCAGATGAAGTACAAATTTCTCTCCGTTTACAACAACTGTATGACCAGCATTGTTTCCCCCCTGAAATCTTACAACATAATCAGCCTTATGTGCTAAGACGTCTATGATCTTACCCTTACCTTCATCTCCCCACTGTGTTCCGACTACTACGTAACCTGCCATTGAATATACACCTCTTTCTGACTTGGATTAGATATATTTAAACAACCAAATATTGTTGATACCTATTTTACTTTTTTTATTTCTATATAGTTTATGTTTTTATTATGTTTGTATATAAACAAACTCTCAAACTCTGTCTGAATATTCTCTTCTACCAACGGACTGTTATGGAGGTCAGATGTATGATAACCCACCTTGTATCCTTCCATTTTTTCCATAAAATGAAGCACATCAGAATAGTATCCGTCATGGTCTGTTTTAAAGAAAAGGGTTCCGCCTTTTTTCAGAATCACGTCTAAAAGCTTAAAAAGGCTTGGTTGAAGGATTCTGTTTTTCTCTTTTCCGTCCCATGGGTCAGGAAAATTGATATACATTCCTTCTATTTCTTCTTCCCCTATAAAATTAACTATCTCTTCTCCTCTTCTCTTGATGAAGAGTATGTTGTCAAGTTCCAAAGATTCTGATTTTCTTGCTGATAACACTAGTCTTTTGAATCTTATTTCAAGAGCCATATGATTTCTTTCAGGGTGCTTTTCACACATGCAGTTGGCAAAATTACCGCTCCCTGAGCCTATTTCCAGGTAAATGGGATTCTTGTTTCCGAAATATTCATTCCATCTTCCCCTGTAGGAATCCATCACACTTTTGTCGTACATTATATATTTAGGATAATCATTTAACTTTACCATATATGGGTTGTAATTTCTTCTGGGACGCTCAAAAAAATGCTTCCAGATATCTCCCACTTCTGTATTAGACATAGTTCCCTCCACATAAAAGGATTTATTTATTGTTAAGTAATCTTTAACAGTGTTTTCACATAAAAAACAAAACACCAAGTAATTGTATAAAAATATTTAAATTATGTCAATAATTCTTTTAAATGTCTTGGCCGCGACATCTGTGTTGTCACAGAAAAACCTGTCAATATTATCTAAACTGACCTGCTTTCCCTCTATCTTTTTCACTGCCTGGACAAATTCCTGTGTTGTTTCCACCTTAAACCCTATTTTCCTCTGAATTATCTCTTTTGAGATCTCTTTTACATTTTGAAGATACTTACCAAAAATTGGCGGTTTTCTGTAATACAAAGGTTCTATGAGACTATGCCCCCCTATATTTACAAGGGTTCCACCTACGAAAGCCACGTCACATATGGCATAGAGCTCCCTCAGAACTCCCATCTGATCCACCAGTAATATCTGGGTTTCTTTTTTCACACCCATGTCCATGTTGCTCCATTTTTCATACTTGTACTTGTTTTTTAGAAGTCTCATCTCAATGTCTGAGGTTCTTTCTATATGACGGGGAACCAGGATTAAAAAATAATCCCCCATCTTATCATAGGCATCCAGAATATACTCCTCTTCATCGTTTCTTGTACTTCCAGCCACAAATATCTTCTTCTTTTCAAGTCCAAGTTTTTTCCTTATTTCAATAAGCTGCTTCTCTGTAAAATCAGTAAGCTTAACATCAAACTTCAGGTTTCCGAAATTCTCCACTTTTTCAGCAGGAGCCCCTATACCCACAATTCTTTCACTGTCCTCTTCTGTCTGCATGAGAAAAAGATCTACCCTTGAAAAAAGTCTTTTGAGATAAAAAGATATTCTTTTATAGGATTTAAAGGATTTGTCAGATATCCTGCCGTTTACAAAAATCACCTTGGCCTTTTTAGAAGCCTCTTTTATTAAGTTAGGCCATATTTCAGTCTCAATAATTATGAGAGTTTTGAGATTTATTTTAGACAGTATCTCTTTTATCTTAAAGAAATCATCAAGCGGAAAATAAAGAAGATCTACATTTTTATCCTCTTTATATTTACCCTCTGCAGCAGCTCTTCCTGTATCTGTCATCATGGTTATGAGCACTTTAAGGTCTGTATTTCCAAGAAATTCTCTCACCAGGCTCTCTGA
>NZ_JBFHGC010000239.1:0-4195 GCF_041583315.1 Ilyobacter sp.
ATCTGAGGAAGTGGTTTTGGAGGCTGTATCCCTTTATCCTTACATAGAAAAACCTATAAACAGATATGAGTTTATGCTCAAAAGTGGGATATGCATCCATGCAATACCTGAAAAAAAGAATAAATATACCTATACTTTGTGGCACTCTACAGGACCAAAGGCTCATGTGAAGTATATAGAGGAAATTTATGCCAAAAGAGGTATGGAAATTGAAGTCGAAAATGCCTGTGAAGAAGATATATACCATAAAATAGATCTAGAATATATGGAACCTGAAGAGAGGTATAAACTTCAGGAGGTGAGAGATGACCAAGGCAGGAAAAACTAAAAAAATAATAAAAATACTGAATTCTAAATTCGGTAAACCAAATTGTGCTTTGAACTATAAGACGGATTTTGAACTTTTGGTGTCGGTGATTCTCTCGGCTCAATGCACAGACGTGCGAGTCAATATGGTAACGGAAAAGATGTTTAAAGTCGTAAATACTCCAGAACAAATAATGGAGTTACCCATAAAAGATCTGGAAAACCTTATAAGAAGTACAGGTTTTTTTAGAAATAAAGCCAAAAATATAAAAATGTGTAGCAGGGAATTACTGGAGAAATACGGAGGAGAGGTCCCGTCTAAAATGGAGGAGTTAGTTGCCCTTCCAGGTGTAGGGAGAAAAACAGCCAACGTAGTGAGAGGTGAAATATGGGGGCTTTCAGACGGTGTAACTGTGGACACACATGTGAAGAGACTGAGTAATCTGATCGGCCTTGTAAGAGAGGACAATGTAGAAAAAATAGAAAGAGAACTTATGAAGATAGTTCCTAAAGAAATGTGGATAGATTTTTCTCATTATCTAATCCTTCAAGGTAGAGATGTCTGTATAGCAAGAAGACCTAAATGCGGAATTTGTGAAATAAATCATCTGTGTAACCACGGAAGAAAAATTATGAGAGAACGTGTAAAAGAAAGTTGATAATAAAGGTTATAAATACTTCTGAAACTTAATGAAGTCAAGAAAAAAATAGAGGAAATAAATTCTTGACATTGCAAATAAAGAATGGTATTATTAGTTTAATTTCTATTTGAGGAGAGGATGAAGATGAGAGTATACCTGGATAACAATGCCACAACAAAGATGGACAAGGAAGCTCTCGAAGCCATGCTTCCTTACTTTAGTGAAATTTATGGCAACGCATCTAGTATGCATGATTTTGGGAATGAATCTAAAAAAGCTATGGTAGAAGCTAGAAAAACAATAGCAGATATCTTTGGAATAGAGCCAGATGAGCTTATTTTTACAGGCTCGGGATCAGAATCTGACAATCTGGCAATAAGAGGAGTAGCAAAGGCTTACAGAAAAAGAGGGAATCACATAATTACAAGTACAATAGAGCATCCTGCAGTTAGAAATACATGCAGGGAACTTGAAAAAGAAGGATATGAAGTGACCTATGTATCTGTAGATGAAAATGGAGTCATAGACCTCGAAGAACTAAAAAATGCAATAAAGAAAGAGACGATACTCATAACGGTTATGCATGGAAATAACGAGGTAGGAACGATACAGCCTGTGGAAGAGATCGGGAAACTGGCAAAGGAAAACAAAATTATTTTTCACGTGGATGCAGTCCAGACTGTGGGAAAATTTGATATAAAACCTAAAGATATGGGAATAGATCTTCTGACTTTTTCAGGACATAAATTTTATGGACCGAAGGGTATAGGGGGCTTATTTATAAAATCAGGAACAAGACTCGGGAAAGTACTTACCGGAGGCGGACAGGAAAAGAAACTGAGACCTGGAACTTCTGATGTCCCTGGGATGGTAGGGATGTCAAAAGCTCTTGAAGTGGCGTATAGAGGTATAGAAGATGAATACAAGAGAGAAGAAGAGTTAAGGAATTACTTTGAAGAAGAACTTATAAAAAAAATACCTGAAATACAGATTAACGGAAAAGGTGCTAAAAGACTTCCTGGTACTTCAAGTATTACCTTTAAATATTTAGAAGGTGAATCAATACTTTTGACACTTAATTATAAGGGGATAGCCGTTAGTTCTGGATCGGCTTGTTCTTCAGATGACCTTCAGGCATCTCACGTACTTTTGGCAATGGGAATACCTGTAGAGATAGCTCACGGAACTATAAGATTTAGTTTTGGTAAATATAATACCAAGGAGGAAGTCGAGTATGTATTGCAAGAACTTCCGCCTATTATTGAAAAATTAAGAATGATATCACCACTTTGGAATGAATTTAAAGCTGGAAAATAAAGAATAAAAGGAGCTGGAATAGATGCAGTATTCGGAAAAAGTAATGGATCATTTTATGAATCCAAGAAATGTAGGAACAATAGAGAATCCAGATGGATACGGAAAAGTTGGGAGTCCTTCATGTGGAGATGTAATGGAAATTTTTTTAAAGATAGAAGATGATATTATTAAAGATGTAAAGTTCAGAACATTTGGATGTGCATCGGCGATAGCAACCTCATCTATATCCACAGAGATGATATTAAATAAAAATGTAAACGAAGCTTTACAGCTTACCAATAAAGCAGTAGCAGAAGCATTGGACGGACTTCCTCCGGCAAAAATGCATTGTTCTGTTCTTGCAGAAGAAGGTATAAAAGCAGCAATAGAAGATTATATTAGTAAAAAGTAAGTGTTAAACTAAAAGAGGGGATTATTCCCCTCTTTATATTTTGAAAAAATTACTTTAAATGATATAATATTTCAATTTAAAAATACACAGGAGTTGAGAATAGTTGAGAAGAAAAATCGGGATATTTTTATCCGTAATATTCTGTTTGGTAACCTTTGCAAATGAAGATTATACATCTTTGTTGGTAGGGGATGAATACGGCAACATATACTATAGTGAAAATATACATGAAAAGCATCCTGTTGCATCTGTTACAAAGATGATGACAGTCATGGTAGCCTATGACAGTATAAGAAATGAAGAGATAAGTCTAGATGACAGAGTGGAAATATCGCCAGAGGCAAGAGCTGTGGGAGGAAGCATGATCTGGATTTCAGAAGGTGCTAAGCTGACGGTAAGGGACCTTATAAAAGCCACTTCAATTTATTCAGCCAATAATGCAGCTTATGCTCTGGCAGAGTATGTAGGTATGGGGGACTTAGATTATTTTGTGGGGCTTATGAACCAAAAGGCAAAATACCTGGGCTTGGGAGATTCACTGGAATTTTACACTCCAATGGGGCTACCTCCTTCTATGACTGGCAAGTCTATGGACAGAGGAACGGCCTGGGGGATTTACAAGCTGTCTCTAGAAGCGCTGAAATATCCTGAATATATAGCAATAGCCTCGTTAAAAGAGGACATTATTCAAGATGGTACCCAGCGTATAGCCAACAGAAATAAGCTTCTCTCAAAAGAAAATGGAGTTTTTGGAATAAAAACCGGACATCATTCTGAAGCCGGATACAATATAAGCATTGCTGCAAGAAGAGAAGGAATTACTACAATAACGGTGGTGTTTGGTTCTCCCGATGCAGAAACAAGGGATAAAGCTGTACTGGGATCTATAGATAAATTTTATGATGAATATGGTATGGAAAAACTTATAGACATGTCAAAACCTATGGTCAAAATAGATATCAAAGGCGGGAAAAAGGACACGGTATATGGTTATCCTGATGAAGATTTCAGACAGTTAATAAGTAAAAACTGGGATGTGAAGATAAGAAGGACGTATATAAAAGTTGTAGAGGCTCCTATAAAAAAGGGAGAGATACTGGGAAGTTATCAGCTGGTTATAGATGGAAAAGAAGTTAAGAACGGCAGACTTTATGCAAGAGAGAGTGTGGAAAAAGAGAAGTTTATAGAGAAATTCAGAAGAATATTTTAAAAGAGCCACCTTTCCATAGCCGGGAAGGTGGCTCTTTTATTTGGAAAACATTGTTTTTACAGGGGTTTAAAGAGGAAATCTGAATTCCAGGCAAATTATTGTTAAAAAAAACAAAAAAATCGTTGACTCATCTTTTCAGTTATGTTATTATATTTCTTGTCCGCAAGAGAGCGGTGCGAAAGGAAATAGAGGACATTAGCAATTAAATAGAGAAGGAAGTCAAAATCGTCATCATAGATGACAAAGAAGTCCAAACAAGATTTGGACACAGTTAGGTGTTGATAATCTCGCAAGAGATTTAAATAAACTTTTTGAATGAAGAGTTTGATC
>NZ_JBFHGC010000240.1:0-4181 GCF_041583315.1 Ilyobacter sp.
TCTGCAGGAAATCATGCCCAAGGAGTGGCCCTAGGGGCCAAAGCTATGGGGATCAAGGCAACAATAGTTATGCCGAAAAATGCCCCGCTGGCAAAAATATCTGCAACCAGAGGTTATGGTGCTGAGGTTATACTTCACGGTCCTGTATATGATGATGCCTATGAAAAAGCTTGTGAAATACAGAAGGCAACCGGAGCTACCTTTATCCATCCCTTTGATGATGAATGTGTTATAGCAGGGCAAGGGACAGTAGCACTAGAAATTCTAGAGGATCTCAAGGATGTGGATGTTATTGTTGTTCCTGTAGGTGGAGGAGGTCTTCTGGCAGGGATAGCAGTAGCGGTAAAGTCCATAAATCCGGATATAAAAGTAATTGGTGTAGAGGCGTCTAATGCTGCATCTATGAAAGCAGCCATTCAAAAAGGTTATGTACATGGTATAAAGACAAACGCCACTATCGCTGACGGGATTGCAGTGAGGAAGGCCGGAGAACTGACTTACGGTCTTATAAAAGAATATGTAGATGAGATAGTTACTGTCACTGAATCAGAGATAGCCCAGGCAATATTGTTTTTAATAGAAAAGAATAGGGTCGTAACTGAGGGAGCAGGGGCCGCATCACTGGCTGCAATACTTTCTGGAAAATTGGAGATGACTGGTAAAAAGATAGTATCAATAATTTCAGGTGGAAATATAGATGTGAACTTTATGGAGAGGATACTAAACGAAGCTCTTATAAAAGAGGGAAGAAGATTTAGATTCAGAGTGGATATCCCTGATAGAGCAGGAGCTCTTCAGGATCTTCTGCAGGGGATAACCAACCAAAATGCCAATATAATTCAAATATATCAGTCTATGTTTAGGGAAAATCTAGAAATAGGAAAGTATGAGATGGATCTTGTGATCGAGTGTGCAGACATGGAGCACAGAGAGATAATAAAAAGAGAGCTTATAGATGCAGGGTATGATATATATTAATAATGTTTGAATTTATACATAATATATAAATAGAAAAAAGCCTCCATTCTTATAAGAATGGAGGCTTTTTGGTACAGATAAGACTTATCAGAACTTTGAGTGATTTTTATAAAGCTTATATGATTATTTCATACTCTGTACCATGTGAGGTGTTTTATCTGATAAATCTTTTGAAATAGATCCCGTTCCTTAAAAACCTAAATTACTGAGCTTTTTTTTCCGAAGCTTTTTCTTTAGTTTTTTCTTTAGATACTTTAAGATTGCTTATTTCGTTGAATTTTTCAACACCATAGTAAGCTCTTAGGTACATCTCTTTAAGCTCTTTCATAAGAGGATATCTAGGATTTGCACCTGTACACTGGTCATCAAAAGCATCTTCAACCATTTGATCTAGTTTTCCTAAGAACTCTTTCTCAGAGATTCCGTAGTCAGCGATAGTAGCTTTTATACCAATCTCTTCTTTGAGGTTTCTTATGGCAGCTCTGAGAAGCTTAGTTTTCTCTTCAGGAGTTTCATTTCCTTTTGTGAGACCTAAGTAGTCAGCAGCTTTTGCATATCTGCTCTTAGCATTTGGATATTTATATTGAGAGAAACCTGCCATTTTAAGAGGCTTATCAGTAGCGTTGAATCTGATTACTTCATCTAATAAAAGTGCATTTGCAGTTCCGTGAGGAAGGTGGAATGCAGCACCTAATTTATGAGCCATTGAGTGACACACACCGAGGAATGCATTTGAGAATGCCATACCAGCTGCACAAGATGCATTTGCCATTTTCTCTTTAGCTTTTTTAGCTTTTGCTCCGTCTCTTACTGATTCAGGAAGGTATTTTAATGTGAGTCTCATAGCTTCTAAAGCCAGAGGATTTGTAAAGTCAGATGCTAGGATAGAAGCGTACGCCTCTACAGCATGAGTCATTACGTCTATTCCTGATGCAGCTGTAAGACCTGCAGGCATAGAAAGCATTAATTGAGGATCAACAACAGCTACGTCAGGAGTAAGTTCATAATCTGCTAATGGATACTTGATTCCTGTCTTGTCATCTGTGATAACAGCAAATGGAGTAACTTCAGAACCAGTACCTGCAGATGTAGTTACAGCCCAGAATTCAGCCTTTCCACCCATTTTAGGGAATTGTACTATTCTTTTTCTGATATCCATGAATGTCATAGCAAGATCTTGGAAATCTACTTCAGGGTGCTCATACATTACCCACATTATTTTGGCAGCGTCCATAGGAGAACCTCCACCAAGGGCAATTATCACGTCAGGCTGATAACTTCTCATCATTTCTGCACCTTTTCTTACTGTAGACAGAGTAGGGTCAGCTTGTACGTCAGAGAATATTCTGAAGTCTACTCCGATATCCTCAAGAACTTTAGTGATATGATCTGTGTATCCAAGTGAAGCAAGTACTGAGTCTGTAACGATGACAGCTTTTTTCTTTCCTTGAAGCTCGTTTAAAGCTACAGGAAGAGAACCGTATTTAAAGTAAACTTTTTCAGGTACTCTAAACCAAAGCATATTTTCTCTCCTTTCAGCTACAGTTTTTATATTGATAAGATGCTTAACTCCTACGTTTTCAGAAACTGCATTTCCTCCCCAGCTTCCGCAACCAAGTGTAAGGGATGGAGCTAATTTAAAGTTGAATACGTCTCCGATAGCACCTTGAGCCGCAGGCATATTTATAAGAGTTCTTCCTGTTTTCATTGTTTTAGAGAACTTAGCTATTTTGTCAGATCCGTCCAACTCGTCAACATAAAGAACAGAAGTATGTCCCATTCCTCCTAATTCGATTAGTCTGTCAGCTTTCTGTAGAGATTCATCGAATGATTTTGTTTTGTATAAAGCCAATACTGGAGAAAGTTTTTCGTGAGAGAATGGCTCTTCTAATTCTACTGATTCCACTTCTCCTACAAGTACTTTTGCATCTTCAGGAACCTTGACTCCTGCCATTTTTGCGATTTTATATGCAGATTGTCCTACGATATCACCGTTTAGGTGACCGTCGATTACTATTGTTTTTCCTACTTTAGCAATCTCGTCTCCTTTTAGGATATATGCTCCTCTGTCTGATAATTCTTTTTTAACTTCTTCATAAATATTTTCTGTTGCGATTACAGCTTGCTCAGATGCACAGATTACTCCATTGTCAAAAGTCTTAGAAAGAAGTATTGAGTTTACAGCCATTTTGATATGAGCAGTATCATCGATGATTACAGGAGTGTTTCCTGCACCAACCCCTATAGCCGGTACTCCTGAAGAGTATGCAGCTTTTACCATTCCAGGTCCGCCTGTTGCAAGGATAAGGTCTGCAGATCTCATAAGTGTATTTGAAGCTTCTATCGACGGCTCTTCGATCCATCCTACGATGTTTTCAGGAGCTCCTGCTCTCACAGCGGCATCTCTTATTATTCTGGCAGCTTCGATTGTTGCTTTCTTTGCTCTCGGGTGAGGAGAAAAGATGATAGCGTTTCTTGTTTTTAGAGCTATAAGAGCTTTAAATATAGCTGTAGAAGTGGGATTTGTAGTAGGTACAATTCCTGCTATTACCCCGATAGGCTCAGCTATTTTAGTGATTCCGAAAGAAGCATCTTTTTCTATTATTCCGCATGTTTTGACATCTTTATACTGATTGTAAATATATTCTGATGCAAAGTGGTTTTTTATAACCTTGTCTTCCATTATTCCCATTCCAGTTTCTTCAAAAGCCATTCTTGCAAGTTTGATTCTTGCAGCATTGGCAGATAGTGAAGCCTCTCTGAAAACTTTGTCTACCTGTTCCTGAGTAAAAGTCGAGTATTCTTTTTGAGCTAATCTTACATTTTGGATAGTTTGTTCGATTGTCATAATATCCCCCTTTATAAAATATAATTTTATTTGTTTTTTAGTTTGTGAAAAAATTATTTCGCTGTTCCTGATTAGATAATACAATTAAGTGAAAAAAATGTCAAGTAAAAAGATTAAATTTTAATCTTTTTACTTTTGTATATTTTTTGCAGTTCGAAGTCAATAAAAACAGTACTTTTAAGAGTTTGATTTTTAAAAAAGATAAAAATAGAACATTTTATAATCCAATAAAGGTCAAAAAGTGATCTGAAAACCCCTGGTCAAAAGCCGTACAATTCTACTGAAAAAAATACAAAATATCTCTTTAAAATCAGATGGAAATGATATTTAAAAAACCCTCAGACGCGATATTCAA
>NZ_JBFHGC010000241.1:0-4180 GCF_041583315.1 Ilyobacter sp.
CAGCTTGAATTTGATATGAGGGTATATCTCACATATATGGATATTTTTAAGAAATCATTGTATTAAAATCCTTTGAAGTTGTAAGTTATCTGTGCTAAAATAATCAGAGCTAACAAGCATAGAGTTTAGTTTGCGAATAGGAGAGTGTATGAAAAAAAGACTTTACTTCGACAAAAGCGAAGATATGAAGTATATATCCCATCTGGATATGATGAGATTTCTGGAAAGGCTTTTAAAAAAAGCAAAAATAGAGGTCAAATATTCAGAAGGATTTCACCCGAGGCCTAGAATGTCATTTGGTAATCCCGTGTCCTTAGGTGTTGAAGCCTATGATGAGGTAATGGATCTAGAGCTTTTGGTTGAGATGGAAAACGAGATTCTTCTAGAGAAACTCAATGCAGTATGTCCTCAGGGTTTTAGGTTTAATGCTGCAGAGGATGTCCCTAGAAAATCAAATATTGCAGAAGAGTTTCAGATAATGATATACGAGATATCAGGAGATGAGGCCACCCTTGAAAAACTGAAAAACCTTCTTGGTCAGGATGAGATAGTAGAAGTCAAGATTAAAAACGGCAAAAGAAAAGAGAGAAATCTCAAAGAAAGAATACAGAGTTATAGTATAGAGGGGAATAAACTTCGTCTGGAACTTATAAATACCTCTCCCAACGTATTTTTGGGAATGGCTGAAGTAAATCCAACGGAAGTTGAAATAAAAAAACTAGGATATAAAAAGTAAGAAAGAGGAGGAGAATTTAGTATGTTGGATTTGAGATATATGCGTGACAACATCGAATTTTTAAAGGGGATGTTGAAAAACAGAAATGCTACAGTAGATCTTGACGACTTTGAACAGCTAGATGCAGAAAGAAGAGATCTTCTTACTGAGGTCGAAGCGTTGAAACATAAAAGGAATAATGTTTCCCATGAAGTAGGGAGATTAAAAAGAGAAAAGCAGGATGCATCTCATATAATTTCTGAGATGGGAGAGGTATCTTCTAAGATAAAAGAGCTGGACTCAAAACTTTCAGAAATAGATGAGAAACTACAATATTATCAGATGACTATACCAAATGTATACCATGAATCTACTCCTGTGGGAAATGATGAAGAGGATAATATCCTTGTGAGAACCTGGGGAGAACCTACTGAATTTAAATACGAGCCGAAAAATCACTGGGAGCTTGGAGAAGAGCTCGGAATCCTTGATTTTGAAAGAGGAGCAAAATTAGGCGGAGCAAGATTTACTGTGTATAGGGGGCTAGGTGCCAGATTAGAGAGAGCACTTATAAACTTCATGCTTGATCTTCATACAACTGAGCACGGTTATACTGAGCATATAACTCCGTTTTTAGTAAGAAGAGACATCTGTGAGGGAACTGGTCAGCTTCCAAAATTTGAAGATGACATGTACAAAACTACAGACGAGATGTTTCTCATATCCACTTCTGAAATAACTCTTACAAATCTTCACAGAAAAGAGATATTAGAAGAGAGCGACCTTCCAAAGTACTATACTGCTCACTCTCCTTGTTTCAGAAGAGAAGCGGGTTCATACGGAAGAGATGTAAAAGGTCTTATAAGACAGCATCAGTTCAACAAAGTAGAGATGGTCAAAATTACTACACCTGAAAACTCTTATGATGAATTAGACAGAATGGTTGTAAATGCAGAGACTGTTCTTCAGAA
The DNA here is from genome assembly GCF_041583315.1 of Ilyobacter sp. Classification (NCBI taxonomy): domain Bacteria; kingdom Fusobacteriati; phylum Fusobacteriota; class Fusobacteriia; order Fusobacteriales; family Fusobacteriaceae; genus Ilyobacter; species Ilyobacter sp. The sequence continues at coordinate 1,687 of NZ_JBFHGC010000241.1, forward strand.
GCTGGGGCTTCCTTACAGACTGGTACAGCTTTGTACCGGGGATATAGGGTTCTCTGCGGCAAAAACTTATGACCTTGAAGTATGGCTTCCAGGTCAGGGGAAATACAGAGAGATATCTTCTTGCTCTAACTGCGGAGACTTCCAGGCAAGAAGAATGGGCCTGAAGTACAGACCAGAGGGAACTAAAAAGAGTGAATTTGTGAATACACTAAATGGTTCTGGAGTGGCAGTGGGAAGAGCTCTTCTTGCAATAATGGAAAACTATCAGCAAGAGGACGGCTCAATAATTATACCAGAAGTTTTAAGACCTTATATGGGGGGAGTAGATGTTATTAAAAAGTAGTTTATTCTTGCTTTTTATAGGGAATATCTATTTCAGTAAACCTATTAATATGGTAACTATAGCGGTAGTACTGCTTCTTATAAATTTGTTTTGGAATAAAGATTTTAAAAAATGTTTGAAAAAAATGAAATTTTTGTTTTTTTTCTACATGGGTACATGTCTGTTTCAACTTTTTTATCTGCAGGAAGGAGAAGTTGTCTGGAGGGTGTATAACTTTTATGTCACCAAGCCGGGTCTTACTTCTGTAGCAGTGAACTTTATGAGAATAAGTAACCTCATTATGATCTCCTGGATGATAAATTCCAAGGGGATATTAAAGGGGAGGTTAAAAAAGTATCAGGTAGTTGTGGAAAATGTAATGGAGCTTGTTCCTGAAGTTTTGACCATGTTTAAAAGGCGGATGAAGTTAAAATGGTTTTTTAGACATATTTTGACTAGGATAAAGAGCAAAATATGACCTTGTTTGAATTTGATTTTACGATATAAATTTGTTAAAATATCTTTATAAAAAATTTTAAGTGGAGGGTTATCAATGAAATATAATTACAAAGATCTAGGTCTTGTAAACACAAGAGAGATGTTTAAAGCTGCCAACGAAAAGGGGTATGCAGTTCCTGCATTTAACTTTAACAACATGGAGCAGGCTTTAGCTATAGTTGAAGCATGTGCTGAGATGGGTTCTCCTGTAATTCTACAATGTTCTTCTGGTGCTAGAAAGTACATGGGAAAAGAGATAGTTCCTATGCTTGCAAAAGGAATGGTAGAGCATGTAAGAGCTATGGGTTCTGATATACCAGTAGCACTACATTTAGATCACGGATCTGACTTAGAGCTAATCAAAGACTGTATAGATTATGGATTCTCATCTGTTATGATAGATGGTTCACATTATGATTTTGAAAAAAATATTGTAATATCTAAAGAAGCTGCAGAATATGCTCATAAATTTGACGTTACAGTAGAAGCTGAGCTTGGAGTTCTTGCAGGAGTTGAAGACGATGTAGTAGCAGATGCACACGTATTTACTCAGCCTGAAGAAGTAGAAGAATTTGTATCTAGAACAGGGGTAGACTCTCTTGCTATCGCAATCGGTACTTCTCACGGAGCTCATAAATTCAAACCTGGAAGCGATCCTAAATTAAAGCTTGATATACTTGCTGAGATAGAGAGAAAAATTCCTGGATTTCCTATTGTACTTCATGGTTCTTCAGCAGTGCCTGCAAAATATGTAGATATGATAAAAGAGTTCGGCGGAGAACTTACAGATGCAATTGGTATCCCGGATGACCAGCTTAGAGGAGCTACAAAATCAGCTGTTTCAAAGATCAACGTTGATACAGACGGAAGACTTGCATTTACAGCTGGAATAAGAAAAGTATTCGGAACAAATCCTAAAGAGTTTGACCCAAGAAAATACTTAGGACCTGCAATGAAAGAGATGAAAGATTACTATAAGTCCAAAATAGTAGATGTTTTCGGATCTGAAGGTGCTTATAAGAAAGCTTCTAAATAAGTTATAATAAAAAGGCCCCGCTCGAGAGCGGGACCTTTTTTATTATTCAGGGTCTTTCTTAAATTTTTCGAACAGAGATGTGAGCTGTTCTAATTCTTGGGTATATTTTTTTATCAGTATGTCGTTCTCTTCGGCATATGCTTTTTCAAGGTCTTTTTCAAGCTGATCCATTTTCCCTCTAAAATCTTCTAATTTTTCTCTACACTTTTCCATACAGCCTACCTCCCGATAAATAATATTACTATTAAATAGTTACAACAACAGAGAAAAAAAACCTTTTTAAAAACTAAAAAATAATTATAAATATAAGAAGTAGTAACGTAAAAATAAATTTTAAATTTAAAAATCCCACTTTGACATAAGGAGAAAAAATTCTTGAAAATAAGTAAAAGTCATGATATACTTTTACGAGTGATGAAAGAAATTGAGCAGTTTTATTGATTGCAAAATCTAATAATTTTTGAAATGAGTTTTTAAAAGACCTATTTCAAAAAAAAATCTCATGAGACGATTTTTTTTTTTCGTCTTTTTTTATTGTCAATTATTAATTAGAATTTAAATAGGAGGTATATTTTTGATGAAGCAAGCAAAGTATATTTTTGTAACAGGTGGAGTAGTATCATCTCTTGGAAAAGGTA
>NZ_JBFHGC010000242.1:0-4178 GCF_041583315.1 Ilyobacter sp.
GTACTGAAGGCAATCAGAGGAAATAAAGAAGACTATATAATTACCCAGGATGAAGAAGGGGTGTACGTGGTAGACGGAAGAATAGTAGATGATGTACTGAATAAATATGTAATAACTATGGAAGAGGATTCTATAATAAACTTCCTTCATATGATGAAAAATCTGGGAATGGAAGAGGCCTTGAGGGATGCAGGGGTAGAGCACGGAGACAGTGTAAGAATAGCAAATGTAGAATTTGACTTTGTAGATTAATTAATAAAGAGGCAGCTCTAAGCTGCCTTTTTTAGTTTGTTATCATGAATTGTAAGAAAGATATTTTGAAAAAAAAGTTTCATGTGATAAACTTGAAAAAAGCACAAGGAGGGCAAAATGAAAGGACTTGTCATAGCAGGCCCTACAGCTGTGGGGAAAACAGCTCTCTCCATAAAATTGGCCAAAGCCATGGGAGCAGAAATAATCTCAGCCGACTCGGCACAGGTGTATAAAGAACTGGATATAGGTACTGCAAAAGTAATGTCAGAAGAGATGCAGGGGATAAAACATTATATGATTGATATGGTGGTTCCTGAAAAAAAATATAGTGTAGGTGAATATCAAAAAGAAGTAAATAATATTTTGTTAAAACAGGAAAATGAAAATAAAGACGTAATAATAACAGGTGGAACAGGATTATATATTAGTTCTGTCACGGAGGGTCTGTCAGAACTGCCCGCCTCTGATCCGATCCTGAGAGAAACTCTTATGAAGAAGAGCAGTGAAGATCTCTACAGAGAACTGGAAAAACTAGATCCTGAAGCAGCTGAAGGAATACACATAAACAATAAAAAAAGGGTGGAAAGAGCCCTTGAAGTATCTCTGCTCACCGGGGAAAAATTTTCTGTGATCTCCAAAAGAAACATAAAAGGCAATAATTATAAGTTTCTTAAGGTGGCCCTTGAAAGAGGAAGGGAAAACCTTTATGAGAGAATTAATATGAGAGTGGATATGATGATGGATGCGGGACTCTATCAAGAAGTAGTAAAAGTATATGAAAAGTACGGGGAGAATCTGGAAAAAATAAACATAATAGGTTACTCAGAAATTATAAGGCATCTGAAAGGAGAATATACACTTTCAGAAGCTGTGGAGCTTATAAAAAGAAATTCCAGAAGATATGCCAAAAGACAATTTACATGGTTTAAAAATGATGACTCGTATATATGGTATAATTTAGAAGAAATAAGTGAGGAAGAAATAGTCCTGGATGTACTCCAAAGGCTCAAAAACCTTTGAAAATGTTGGAAATATTAACTTGATAATTTCATCCCTGTATGCTATCATTATAATGTTAATCTCATAGGAGAATGATATGTTAAAAAAAATTTTAATAATATTAATTGTGTTAAATCTTGGTACAGCCTGCTCTAGAATATCTAAAAAAGAGAAAATAGAGTTTGAGGAATCTAGGTTTTACAGTTCTTACAGCAGATGGGAACTAGATGATCTTGCCAAAGAACTAGCAGAACACAAAAAGGCTTACGGATACACGCCTGAAGTTATTAAATACAGGCTTTTACTTGAAGAGAGAGCAGAGGCCAAAAAAGAACTGGATGAACTAATAAAAAAAGTCAAAGAAGAACTTGTTGAGAATGATCTTACAACCCTTAAAAAACATATGAGTAAAAGTTTGAGGAGTACAGCCACATTGGATAAACTTACGGATTTAGATTTTACCAGATACAGGGTATTTGTGTCCAAGACAAGTTTTGAAAATGAAACGGCTAAGAATATTGTTGCCCTCAATACAGGAGAGGAAACTTTTTATTTTAATGTGGAATTTAAATATGAAAAGAATATGTGGGAAGTAGTGAAATTTCAAGAAAGAAGGTGAAGGTTTTGGAAAGAAACGACGTAAAACTAGTACTGCCTTCTTCCTTGCATAATCTGACTCTAATCAGAGCCCTTGCAAAAACCTATTTTGAAAGCCAGAATATAGAAAAAGGCGATGTAATGAAACTGCTTTCAGTTATAGATGAACTTGCAACCAATGTAGTTGAACATGGATATAGATATGAAACTGGTGAAATGACAATTTTCTTGAAAAAAATAGGCAATACAGTATATTTGAGTATTGAAGACAACGGTCATGGTTATGATGAGAAAAAAAGCAGCAAAGAAGAAGGCGGAATGGGTTTATTTATCGTCAAAGGAATGGTTGACGAATTTAATGTAGAGAAAAAAGAAACAGGAACAAAATTTAATGTATCAAAAGAAGTTAAGGAGGCCAAGTAATGGTAACAAATTTTGAAATAGTAGAGAAGACTATAAATGATGTGAGAGTAATAAAAGTAGTGGGAGAATTAGATGCTCTTGTAGCTCCTAAATTGAAAGAAAGAATGTCTAAACTGATAGAGACAGATGCTGTAAACTTTATAATTGATTTTGAAGAACTTGTTCATATCAACAGTTTAGCTATGGGAATTTTAAGAGGTAAACTGAGAACTGTAAAAGGAATAGGCGGAGATATCAAACTTATAAAATTGAATGATCATATTAAGACAATTTTTGAAATGGTAGGATTAGATGAAGTATTTGAAATTTACGAAACTGAAGAGGAGGCATTAGCCAACTTTTAATAAAAATAAATCTGTAGAAAGGAAGTATTATAATGAATACGTCAATAGTTGTAGCATCAGCAGTAATCGGATTAAGTATACTTTTAACAGTAGCTTATAAAAAATCCGTTATAGATAAAAAGATAGATGAACTTAACAATCTAGAAGATGAGATAGTAAAAGCAAGACTCAAAGCTAAAGAGATAGTGGAGGGTTCTGAAAAAGAAGCATTGGCAAAATCTAAAGAGATAGAACTAAAGGCAAAAGAAAAAGTCTATCACTTAAAAGAAGAAGCCGAAAAAGATATTAAGGCAGCTAAGGCTGATGTATACCAGAAAGAAAGCAGACTTACTAAAAAAGAGGAAACTCTGGATAAAAAAATAGACAGACTTGAGATGAAATCTCAGGAACTTGCTGATTTTGAAGACAAACTTCAGATAAAGAACAACGAGATCGAAGAGCTGAGATCTAAGCAGGAAGTAGAATTAGAGAGGATATCAGGATTCTCTAAGGACGAGGCAAAAGATCTACTGATAACAAAATTGACAAATGAGCTGACTCACGAGACAGCAATGAAAATAAAAGAGTTTGAAAACAAGCTTTCTGAAGAGAAGGACAGAGTATCTAAAAGAATACTTTCTACAGCAATAGGAAAGGCTTCTGCTGACTATGTAGTAGATGCTACTGTATCAGTAGTAAATCTTCCTAATGATGAAATGAAGGGAAGAATCATAGGTAGAGAAGGTAGGAATATAAGGGCTATAGAGGCTCTTACAGGTGTAGATGTAATAATCGATGATACTCCTGAGGCAGTGGTACTGTCTAGTTTTGACGGAGTGAAAAGAGAAGTAGCCAGAAATACCATAGAAAAACTGGTAACAGACGGAAGAATACATCCTGCTAAAATAGAGGAAGCTGTAAATAAAGCTAAAAAAGAAGTGAATAAAGAGATCATTGAAGCCGGAGAACATGCTTTACTTGAGCTTGGAATACCTGGAATGCACCAGGAGATAATAAAAACTTTAGGAAAACTTAAGTTTAGAACTAGCTATGGACAAAACGTTTTGACACACTCTATAGAGGTAGCAAGACTTGCAGGAAACTTAGCTGCTGAGATCGGTGCAAATACCGAACTAGCTAAAAGAGCGGGACTTCTGCATGACGTAGGTAAAGTGTTAGAGCATGACATAGAAGCTTCACATGCACTTATAGGTGGAGAGTTCCTTAAAAAGTTTGGAGAAAAACCACTTGTACTCAATGCTGTAATGGCTCATCATAATGAGGTGGAATTTGAAAGTGTAGAAGCCATCTTAATACAGGCAGCTGATGCTATCTCTGCTTCCAGACCGGGAGCAAGAAGAGAAACTCTTTCAACTTACCTGAAGAGACTTGAAGGACTTGAAGAGATTGCAAACTCATTTGAGGGAGTAGAATCTTCATTTGCAATACAGGCAGGTAGTGGTGACGCCGGTGCGGACGGGGCCCTGGCCCGGCTTCAAGGCGCCCTCTCCCCGATTCAGGGTCACCTGCCCGACCTTCACGCCGGCCACGTCGGTGATCGCATTCAGAGGGCCCGGCTGATAC
>NZ_JBFHGC010000243.1:0-4171 GCF_041583315.1 Ilyobacter sp.
TCTACAATCTCTGTCCCTGTTGGAATTATTCCCACTTTGGGTTTTCTGTAAACAGGTATCTCCATTATTCCTGCTGATAATAGAGCCCCTATATCCAGTGGTCTTATTTTATGGTTTGCAAACAACACAGGCTCTCCCTTTATGATATCCTCGCCAACAGGTCTTACATGCTGCCAGGGTTTTGCAGGTGATATTATTTCCACCTCACCTTTCCCCATTTCCACCACATCTTCTATCATTATCACAGCATCATATTCTTTTGGAAGTGGATTCCCTGTATTTACATATATGAAATCCGATCCCTCTGTCAGAATTAGAGGTGTTCCCTCTCTTGCAGTTAATGTTTTTTTTGATAAAACTGCTATTCCGTCCATTGCTGCCGCATTATAATTTGGAGAGGAGAAGTTTGCCAGTATGAGTTCCCCGGTTATTCTGTCCAATCCGTCCCAAGGTGCTACCATCTCCGTCTCTCTTTTAAAGTTAATTGTAGAAAGAAACATTTTCAAGGCTTCATCTACATTAACGTTATCTATATACTTTTCTCTTTTCACCTTTTAACCTCCTAAAGTGGCCATACATCTATTGTATCCCCTGAATTGAAACCCTCTTTGTCTGAAGGTATTATCGTATATCCAAAAGCTCTATTTAAAAGGCTTATTACACCGGATTTCCCATGCAGAGGTACTGCAAAGTTTTCTTCTATAATAACCGGTTGATAAGTCGTTCTTCCAGGAGTTGAATGAATATCTTTTTGCAATATCATTCTGTGTGGGATTCCCCTGTCTGTATTTATTATCTCTCCCAGCAGCGCCTTAAATACCATAAGTGCTGATACCGGGTGGCCAGGCAGACCAATAACAAGTTTCCCGTGGATTCCACCTATAATTGTGGGCTTACCTGGCTTGATTGACAATCCATGTATCAGTATTTCCCCACCCAATTCCTTTATGGCCCTGCAGGTGTAATCTTTGCTTCCTACCGAGCTGCCTCCTGAAAGAATTAAAATATCAGAGTTTTCTATGCCTTTCTTTATCTCTTCCTTTAAAAGTTCAAGATCATCTCCCACCAGGACACGTCCCATGAGCTGACAATTACATTCTTTTATGAGTGCTTCCAGAGTATACGAATTTATATCTCTTATCTCTCCGGGTCTCAGTTCTGATCCCAGATCTTTCACTTCATCTCCTGTGGAAATAATATAAAAACTCGGATTTACTCTTACTTCTACCTCTGTAATTCCACCAGCTGCAAAACTCCCGATATTTTGAGGTTTTATTCTTTTTCCGGATTCCAGCAGAACAGTTTCTTTTTCAAAATCTTCCCCTTTGTAGATTATGTTTTCTCCGTGGGATACAGATGTGTTTAAGAATATCTCTTCTCCTAAAACCTCTGAATATTCTATCATAACAACGGCATTAGCGCCATTAGGAATCATGCCACCTGTAGGAACATACACTGTTTCATCAGAATTAATAGTGTATTTATTTTCTTTCCCCATCTCTGCCTCTCCTTTTAGAGTAAGCATAGAAGGAATGGACTCAGATGCTCCATAAGTACTTTCTGCCTTCACTGCATAACCATCTACAGTGGATTTATTAAAACTTGGAACGGAATCCTTTGAGACAATCTTGGAGGCAGAATACCTTCCGAAAGATTCACCCAAAGGAACAATTTCTTTTTTTGAAAAAATTTCAATAAATTGTTTTTGTAATGTTTTTTTTGCTTCTTCCAATGATGTCACCTTAAAAAAATCCAATTTAATTCACTCCCTTTAAGTAGTCCTTTAGCTCAATGGTTTTTTCAGCCATTCTATTAATTTGTTCATTATCGTGACTTATCATTATTACCCCTGCCTTTTCCTGACGGACATATTGGGTGAGAATCTTCTCCGTTAGAAAAGTCGAGTCTTTGTCCAGGTTTGAAGTTGGTTCGTCTAAAAGAATCAATTTTGGTCTAAACGAAAGTGCTCTGGCAATGGCTACTTTTTGACTCTCACCGCTACTCAATCTGCTGGCATTTTTATCGGCCAAATGCTCTATTTTAAACTGCTCCAGAAGAGACTCTACTCTGTTTTTTATAAGGTTTTTGTCCCACTTCCTGATTTTTAGGGGATAAGCTATATTATCATAGACACTCCTTTTTAGAAGGTAAAAATTTTGCTGTACAAAGGTTATATCCATTTCTTCTATTCCCTTTTTCACTATTTCCCCTTCAAAATCCCCTTCCAGCCCGGAGATAAGTGAGAACAATGTTGTCTTTCCTAGTCCGTTCTCTCCCCTGACAGCAGTTATACCCAGGGTATTTATAATCATTTCCTCTATATTTAAAACTCTTTTTTTCCCATATGATTTTACTAAATTTCTTATTTCTATCATAGCTTTTTTATTCCTCCCGGTGAAGTATATAGACGATGCTGTTGACACTAAATGTTATTACTATAAGTATTATTCCCAGAGCAATTCCCATAGGATAATCACCCATGGAGTTCAGCATAGAAATAGTCGTCGTCATCACCCTGGTTTTCCCTTTAATATTTCCACCCACTATCATTACAGCTCCCACCTCGGTAATGGCCCGGGAAAAACAAGTCAGAAATATAACCAGCAATTCTTCCTTAAGTTCCTTAAAAACTAAAAATAAAAGTTCTGTTCTTTTGGCACCGAGAAGTTTTCCCTCATTTTTTATTCTTCTTCCCTGTAGTTTGGAAAGTTTATATACTAGACCCATCCCAAGGGGAAAAACCAAAAGAACCTGGGCAATTATCATCGCTCCAGGTGTATAAAGAAGTCCAAGAAAACCAAATATAGAACGTCTGGATAGGAGAATGGCAATCAAAAGTCCTATTACCACAGATGGAACTCCCATCATGGAAAACAGTATCTTTTCAAAAAACCTCTCCCTTCTAAATTTTTTTAATCCTATGGTTACTCCTATGGGAATAAATAATGATGTGGCAATCAATGTAGCTGTAAATGAAACTAAAACAGAGAGAAGTATAATACTATACAACTCTCTATCTAATTTTATTAAAAGAGTAAACGCCTGGGATATCCCGTGTAGTATGTAGTCCATAATTTACTACTGCCTCTCTGGTATAAATAATGACATTCCAAACTTTTCCACACCAAATTTTTCAACTTTGTCTTTTACCTTGTCAGATGCCAGCCAGTCCTTAAATACTTTTGCTCCTTCAGCATTTATGTATTTATTTTTTGAAGGGTCAATTGTTATTACACCATATTGATTGAGCAAGCTTAAATCTTTTCCAACTTTTATTTCCAAATCAAGGTCTTTGCTCAGGTTTAAATAGGTTGCCATATCTGTCAATGTATAAGCACTCATTTCACTGGCTATTTTCAACGTAGCTCCCATTCCGCTTCCTGAAACAATATACCATTCACCTTTAGGGGCTATCTTATTTTCATTCCATAGCTGAAGCTCTTTTTTATTGGTTCCAGAATTGTCTCCCCTTGAGGCAAATTTAAGTTTATCCTTATTTATTTTCCCCAAAGCTTCTTCTACAGAAGTCATTTTCACATTGTCTTTTGGTCCTACGATTACGAAATAATTATGAAAAACCTCTTCTCTTTCCTTTCCGTGACCGTCTTTCATAAACTGTAGTTCAGAAGGTTTTGCATGTACCAACAGTACATCCGCTTCTCCGTCTCTCCCCATTTGGAGTGCTTTTCCTGTTCCTACGGCGATAAGTTTTATTTTATACCCGCTCTCCTCTTCAAAAGAAGGTATAATGTAATCCATAAGTCCAGAGTCTCTCACGCTGGTTGTAGTTGCCAGTACTATGTCTTTGCTGGCTTTTCCAAAAATACTTACTGAACACAGCACCCCGATTAAAAATATTAGTAGCGATCTTTTGATTGTTTTCATTCTTTCCCCCTCATTTAATTTATTGAATAGTTTACTATTCATAAAAAGAAACTATCAAGTAATTAATCTTTTTATCAACTTTAAACTCAATTAAATAATCTCCTTATTCAGAGTACTATTTATTTTAGAAAATATAAATAGTGGTAATTTTTTAAATTACCACTATTTAAAATTTTCATTTAACTTCGGAATAAGACTTATTAAATTTTGAAGACACAGAAATCTGTTTTTCCATAAATTATATTTTAAAATTAGAGAAGCTATTGTTCTCCAAATCTATATACAA
>NZ_JBFHGC010000244.1:0-4162 GCF_041583315.1 Ilyobacter sp.
ACCCGTATTCAGTCAAAATATCCTGGACCTTTACCGCAGTCTTCTGTCTTTCTTCAGTCTTGATAGCTACAATCCTATACTCCATTTCGTTACCTCCCATATTTATTCTATATGGATTTATTCTCCGATAAATTGATTTTCCTTCAAGGGGCAGACGAAGATTTTTCTCAGACTCACAACTCGTGAAATTGCAGACACTTATTTGAAAAAATGAAACATTGATCACGAATAAACACGAATAGAATAAACAAATAAAAAATTAAGAAATGTTTACTGATGACACCGAGAAGATAAAAGACCTAAAAAAGGTTTCTCTGTGAAACTCAGGCATCTCTCTGTGACTCTGTGGTAAGGTATTTCAATCTGTATCCTAATTTTTATTCGTGAGCATTCGTAATAAGATATTTTGATTTTTATTCCCACCATAAATCCGACAATCTATTATAACTGCTCCGGTTATTTGTTATAAACAGGCATCACACTGACCGGTTTCTCAAAACTGGTCCTGTTTTTATCAAAATAGTTCTTTAGGAAAAACAGAGACATGAAAAAAGCTATCCCTTCTGCAAAAAGCGGTGTCATCCATACACCATTTATCCCAGCCATTCCCGGAAGGAAAACCAGTCCCACCACCATAAGTACACAACTCCTCATAGTGGTTATAAAGGAAGACACTCCGGAACTCTCTATAGACTGGTAAAAAGTTGACATCATTATATTGAGTCCCATGAAGACAGATGCACTGAAAAATAATGGCATCCCGTCTCCTGTGATTTTCATAAGCTCATCATTATCCCTTATAAATATACCTACTATCTCATCTTTATATACAAATGTTATCAAAATAGTCAATGCTCCTAATAAACCGCTGACAATAGTACTCAGTTTCAAAGTATCCCACACCCTGCTGTGGAGTCCTCCGCCGTAATTTACACTGAAGATCGGCTGGGAAGCCTGGGATATTCCAAGAAATATGAGATACAGCAGAATATTTATGTTCAGGATTATGCTGTATGCTGCAACAGCTGTTTCCCCCCCTATACGCAGAAATATATAGTTGAAGGCAAATACCACTGCCCCGAATGACATCTCGTTAATAAAGCTCGGAAGACCCACCTTTGCTATCCTCTGAATGACCTGAATTTCCAGTTTCGGACTTTGGAGTTCCAGAGAATTTTTCTTTGACCAGAAATGAGTGAGAAGAACTGCCGTATAACTCATCTGTGCTATACCTGTAGCGAGGGCTGCTCCCTTCATTCCCCAGTTAAGTTCAAAGATAAAAATATAATCCAGTATTATATTCACTATCCCGCACAACACCATTCCCATCATGGACACCTTAGGATTACCGTCATTTCTTATGAATGCATTGAGACAGTGTGGAACCAGGTAAAAAAGAGTAAACTTTGAAAGAATCCCCAGATAGTCTTTTGTAAGGGGCAGAGCATCACCTCTGGCTCCCAGAAAATAACTTATCTCGTGTAAAAACATAGTCTGCCAGATGATATATATGCACCCAAGTGCAAGAGCCAGAGTTACAGCGTGGGTAAATATTCTGTTTCTTCCCTCATAATCACCTCTTCCTGCATCGACAGAAGCCGCTGTAGCACCTCCTATCCCCAGAAGCATCCCTGTAGAAGAATAAAGTGTGTAGGCTGGTATGACTGTATTTAGTGCCACAAGCCCCAGACTACCTATTCCCCTTCCTATAAATACTGTATCTATAAAAATCAATATTCCTATGGACAGCGTCCCGGTCACTGAAGGTATCAGATACCCGAAAAACAGCTTTGAAATACTCCCATTCTTAATTTTTTCCATTAAATTACCTCCGAAATGATATCCTTGTATCTTATCATGAACCCCTATTAATTCAAAAGTCTTTTTTGCAATTTTAGAGTCTGAAATTATTTCGGATAAAGTATTAAATTTCTCCAGTGTTACTTTTCTTTCAAGAAAAAAAGTAACATAATTTTGGATTAATTCAATAATTTCACAAAAAAACCTACAATAAAATATAAAAAATGATATAATCTATATTAATACAGACAGCCATTTAACCAGAAAAAGAAATAAATTTTCTCTTAGCATATGATGCAGAAAAGGGATGTTAAAATAAAAACTCTAGGAGGTGTAGCATGTCTCAAGAATTTTTACAAGAGGAAATGGAGCATTATAAGCTAGAACAGGAAAAAGTGAAACAAATAGTCGGAAGTATCGGTGGAGCCCATCAAAGCCGAAAACACAAAATGTTTAATGCCATATTTCTAACTATTGTGGTGGTATCATTCTTTATGGGTGGAATCCTTCACTATATCCCTGTGACACTTTCTATAGAGCTAGGAGTTCTTCTTGTGTCTCTAAAAATCGCTTGGATGATCCACGAACAGCAAAAAGTTAATCACTTTCAATTCTGGATCCTAAACTCTCTGGAGATAAGACTAAACTCTCTGCAGACTTCTTCAAGGAAGATCAATAAAGAGCTTTCTCTCCTGAGAGAAGAAAATGAAAAGCTGATATCAGTCATCAATGATGACAAAAAGTAACCGGCTGTTGCCGGTTACTTTACATTTTAGCTATCCAGTAAAATCAAAATTTTAAATTATTTATAAATACCTTTCAAAGGAGCTTATACTATGAAGATAGAAAAATTAAAAAAACAAAAAGATTTTTTGGAAATACTCATGGATAATCTTGAAACAAAAATGTTTATAGTAAATGATAGTATGGAGATACAGGAATTCAATAAGTCTTCGGAAAAGATCATCGGTTCTGATATAAGTGATATTTATAGTAAAAAATGCGGCGATCTGATGCAGTGTGCCCACGCCATAGATGAAAACAAGCCCTGTGGGGAGACATCCCAATGCCGGCAGTGTTCCCTGAGAAATTCAGTGTCTGATTCTCTATTCAAAGACTCTGATACAAATAAAAAAATTCTCTTTAGAAAGCATTATATAGATGGTAAAAAAGAGGAAAAGTTTTTTTTACATTCCACTAAAAAAATAAGCTATGACAACAAGGATATGTCACTTATACTCCTAGATGATATCACCGAAATAGAAAAAAACAGGAAAAAACTTCATGAACTTTCCATAACTGACGAGCTCACAGGAGTTTACAACAGAAGATTCATTTTTGAGACTATAAATAAAGAGATTAAAAGGTCAGAAAGATCAGGCGGGACTTACTCCCTGATGCTGATAGATATAGATTTTTTTAAAAAAGTAAACGATCTCTGCGGTCACTTGGAGGGGGACAATATACTCAGAAAAGTGGCTCATTCAATAAAAGACAGTGTCAGAAGTATGGATATGTTCGGAAGATTCGGAGGAGAGGAGTTCATCCTGCTTCTTCCTGAAACAAATTTAAAAGTAGCTCTCCTGTGTGCAGAGAGACTTAGAAAAACCGTAGAAAGTATCAACTTCCAAAAGGTTGGTTACCCTGTGACTGTAAGTATAGGGGTAGGACAGCATATCCACGGGGAAGGCATAGATGAAATAATCGAAAGAGTAGACAATGCTCTATACAAGGCAAAGGATAACGGAAGGAACAGGGTGGAGGTAGCAGAAAATGCAAAAACTTTACAGAATTCTTGATGTCAACGTAAACAGGGCATCTGAGGGGACAAGGGTAATAGAAGACCTCTTCAGATTTTATTTTGAAAATGAAGAATTTACCAGGGAATGCAGAATAATGAGACATAGTCTGAGAAAGGGCATGAAGGACATAGACGGGCTTCTTATAGATAGCAGAGATTCCAGAGGAGATATTGGTCTCTCAGTGAGTCAAAAGGTAAGGAATGATTCTAAGGAAGATGTCAGTCAGCTATTGATATCAAATTTTAAAAGGATACAGGAAGCAGTGAGGTGTATAGAGGAGCTTTTAAAAGTCATCGGCCATTACCCACTATCAAAAGAAATGGAAAAAATAAGATATCAGGCTTACTCATTGGAAAAAGATATATCCGTATATTTAAAAACCAGCGGTACATAGACCGCTGGTTTTATTTTTTCAAAATAACCACTATTTGGTGAATCATCATATTATTAGGGTACATCACCACATTTCCGTTATCATTTTCTACCTCTACATAAAAGAGTCTCATCTCTTTTATTGTCCCTTCCAATTTGTGATCCCCTATATTAATCATCACCCTGTC
>NZ_JBFHGC010000245.1:0-4122 GCF_041583315.1 Ilyobacter sp.
CCCCGATTTTAAATCCCCTTATTTTAGCTTTATGTTCTTTGGACCCGAAAAATTTATGTATTTGTTTAAATAGTTGGCCACCTGGCTTAGAGTTTTCATCGAAAACAGCTACTTCAAGACCTATTTTTGCCGCTTCAATTGCAGCGGAAAGTCCTGCAGGTCCTGCACCGACTACTATAAGATCATATCTTTTCATATTCATCCCATCCTTTTTGCTATTCTATAATTAATATATATAAATTCAACTGAACTCTTCTGCTAGGTATCTAAGAAACTCATCTTTTTCTCTGCTATACTCTGTGCCCAAAATTCTGCATATTTTTCTAATTTATTTCTACTGATCTGTAACTAAAAACATAAGAAAATCAATAGTTTACAATAATTCTTTGAAAAGTGACTTTATTTAGTTTTATCTATTTTGCTTTTGCCGAGACACCATATTGAGTTTCCACTACCATTCCCTCTTCTAAGGGAGTAACACAGGTTCTTACATTTGCCTTACCATTAACCACCATAACACAGTCTGTACAACGTCCTATGGCACAGAATACTCCCCTTGGGGAATGCTTATGTGTATGTCTGTGAACCATGACACCTGCAGCTTTCAAAGCTGCAGATATAGGTTCTCCCTTATGTCCTTTTAACGGTTTCCCGTCCATTGTAAAATCTATCAATTCACCTTTTTCTATTTTCCCCAGTACCGGGTGTTCTTCTATTCTCATGTGGAGACCTCCTCCTAATTTTTAATTTTTTCAAGCCACGTTTTTTCTTTAGGCCAGCTCTGGTTTTTCCCAAAGGTTAAGTTTTGTACCAATACCTTTTTCCAGTGCATTTCTATATACTAACGTTCCCCATGCGATATCTTCAACAGGCATACCACCTACAGAGTATATTATTATCTCTTCGTCATTACGACGAGCAGGAACTGTTCCCATTAATATATCTCCAAGATCATGTATATCGTCTTTTTTAATTTTCCCTTCATGTAGTAAATCCATATTATAACAAGCAGGAATAGGGATAGTATGGAATGTCGGATATGGATATTCCTCTGCCCATGCTTCATATAGATGTAAACAATCTACAACTGTTCTAGATTTATTCACAATGAAATCTTCGTCAAATCTTGCTGAAGCAGGACAGCATATTACAGCTCCAGGTTTTACCCATTCCTCTTTTACATATGGATATTCGTCAAGGTTTCCAAGTGTTGCAGAGGTTGCTAGACACACAACATCTGCGTCTTTTAATGCTGATTCTATGTCAGCGACAACTTCAATATTCTTAACAGTTGGGAACTCCTCTTTTACATATTTTACAAATTCGTCTATGGAGCCTTGACTTCTACCTTTTATTTTCACTGTTTCAATTGTCGGTCTTACAGCCATAAATGAAGCCAGAGCCGTTTTCCCCATTACTCCCGGACCTACAATCCCACATACTTTTGCATCTTCACGTGCCAGATATTTCACACCAACTCCTGGAATAGCCCCTGTTCTGTAAGCACTGAGTACATTAGCTGACATGTGTGCTACAGGTGCACCGGTATCTTTATCATTGAGTGTCAGCATAAGAATTGATCTTGGCAAGCCCTTTTCCCTGTTGTTAGAGTTCGATCCGTACCATTTTGCTCCGGCCATATCAAATTTTCCTCCGAGATAGGCAGGCATAGCCATAAATCTTCTGTCAGGGCCGTCTAAAGGCATGTTAGGAAAAGGTGATTCTTCAGGAAAAGTTACCATACATCCATGAGAAAATCCATTTGATCCACCCATTCTGAAATCTCCCACCTTAAGGAGTTTAAACATCTCCTCCATAGCATCTACACATCCGCCCATATCCTTAACTCCCGCTTCAATCATATCCTTTTCACTTAAATAAATAAAATCAACCTTACTGTCTTTCATATTCATTTCCCCCCTAAAAAGTTATTTTTAATATTCATTTTCAATTAGCTTAAAACAGTTCCCAATTTTTTCTCATCACTATAATCTAGATCATCATTGTAATCTATATCAGAGCTGGTATCATCTTGAGCAATAACTTCTTCCATACTTATTGTCTCAAAAAGCCCCTTCTTCATAACAAACTTAACCCATACAAAACAATAAGCAATTAAAGCCACCATTAAGATTGCCGCGTTTGAATAGATAGCATTTCTTAAATCAGGTACATCTATAATGTGTGTCATCATGTATATCATTCCAATAATACCGATTATCTGAGGTAGTCCAAATAACTTGACACTGAAGCTTCTCTTGGCATCTGGATAACGCTTTCTAAGAACTAAGACATTTAAATGTGCCACTATGTAAGAAGCCATCCAGAACAGACACCCTGTCAGAATAAATATTATTAAGTCATCAGCCGAAGTAATACCTGTCAGTAAAGCCATTACAATTCCACCTGTAATAAGAAACAGTCCGTTATATGGCACACCATAACGATTTATTTTTGTAAAAGCCTTAGGAAGCATTCCTCCTTCAGCCATCCCCAACAGCATTCTAGGAATACCTGCAAGGATTGTATTCAGAGTACTTACAACTGCCCCTATACTGATTATAGTCATCCATCCAGTTCCTACTTTTCCTAACATAAGTCTTGCAAATTCCATATGAGGCTGGTTTGATGTCTGTAATATTTCATGAGGTACATAGTTGGAGATACCGAAGATCATAATAGACTGAACCACCATTAATATAAGCAAGGCTAGTATCATCCCTCTAGGAATGTCCTTCTCCGGTTTTTTCATATCCTTTGTCAGCGGTAATACAAATTCAACTCCAATAAATAACCAAAAAGCCAAGGCTGTCATAGAAACAACTCCAAGTCCCATAGGATTAAAAGCTTGATTTGTCTGGGTAACTACTTCACCTGAACCCAGTTTCAGAGCCCCCATTACACCTATTATGATCATGGAACCTATCATTACCACTGTAGTAATCATCTGAGTTCTTGCATAAGAACGAATTCCGAAAACATTAATTATAAATAAGAATAAAATAGATATAAGTGTAATCAACAGTGGACTGACATTGGGTAAAATAGATGAAGTTACTACAAACCCGATCATAGCTGCTTCTGAACTGGCTGCCAAAATCCCACATATGATATATCCTCCAATAACGGCAATCATGGAGACAAATGGACCCATTGCTGCTAATGTATACTGTCCCAATCCGCCAGTAACAGGCATTAACCCGTTGAGTTCCGCAAAAGAAAAAGCTACTAAAATATTTAATCCACAGGCAATAGCCAGAGCGATAATGAACCCTTTACCGGCGATACCCACACCCTGTGATAATGTTACTAAACAACTGGTTGCTACGATTAGACCAATACCTGCTGAAACTGCACTTGATAATCCTAATTTTTGATTTGTCATACTGTAACCTCCTATTAAATAATTAGTTAAAATATGCCCCTGAATATCCTATAATATTATTTTTTAGATTTTTGTTTCATTTTTTTGATTATTATTTGTGTTTTCAAAATATTATAGTGATAATCTCCTGATTTTGATTATCTCAATAGATCTAGAAATTCAAGAAAAGACTGTGAACAGATGCCAAAGAGTGAAAAGAGTTAAATAGAAAATTAAATAGTTGAATTCTCATATCATGAATTTAAAACTTCAGGAAGGATATTCATTTATAGAGCATTGATTATATCCGGTTTGAAACATACTTCTAAACCAAAATTTTAAAACTTCTAATAATAATTCCAAATCAATTTAAACTGAATTTTTATCACATCACCAATACATTAATAAAAAAAAGCCGAACTACTTTCATCTGATATTCAGAGAAAGTAAAACGACTTTGTATCTTTCCAGGATATTAAAGAGTTGTCTCTTTTTTTTGCTGATAAGATGCCATTTACTTTTTTATATAAAATATTGTTTAATGATGGATTATTCAGTATTTTATTAAAGTCAATTATCATAATTGTTATTGAAAACAGTTCCGGAAACTGACTTGTAAGATTTAATATACTATGATTATAAAGGATTTTTTTTTAAACCACAATGGTACAGAACTCTAAATTCTTTGTGACGCGTCACAAAGAACAGCATAAAATAAAAAATTAATTGGTATAACTTAAGCATTTAAGCATGCTATA
>NZ_JBFHGC010000246.1:0-4097 GCF_041583315.1 Ilyobacter sp.
ACTTGGCTTTTTATCTATTATCTCTTTATGGACACCCAGTCTTTCAGACAGTTCCCATACATGGGTTTTATATAGATCTCCTATGGGATTTATAGCAGATGCCGAATCTCCCAACTGTGTGCTGTATCCCAAAAGTATCTCAGTTTTGTTAGATGTTCCCAAAACCAAGGCACTTTCCTTTGCAGACCTGTCGTATAGAATGGTCATTCTTTCTCTGGCCATCTTATTTCCCTTCCTCATATTATCCATATCAGGATTTTTTTCAAAATAAGCATCTACCATATCAGTTATTTCCATTAGTTCTGTTTTTATTCCCGTAGCTTCTACCAAAAGCTTGGCGTGGTCTACACTTTCTTTACTAGAGCTCTTATAAGGCATCATTACACCCAATACATTTTCAGGTCCTAGTGCCTTTGCAGCAAGTGCCGCCACCAGTGCAGAGTCTATTCCCCCAGAAAGTCCTAAAACTACCTTTTTAAAACCTGCTTTTGTTACCTCTTCTTTTATAAAATCAACTAAAACATTTTCTACTGTTTTCATATTGAGTTTTAAATTTTTCATAGGTCCCCCGTTAATTTTCTATTATATCTTTTTCCAGCATCTCTCTGTCCAGCACAAATTTACCTAGTTTTGAACTTCTGTAATCCCTCAGAATTGTGAGAGCTGCCTGTATCATGTTTACCTTGTCACCTTTTACCAGCATATTCATTCTTAATCCTATTTTTTCAAGAACCTCTTCAGGAACTCCGATGAAGTCTTCCTCAAGAAGTTTATATTTATCTTTCAGTGTGTTTTTAAGGCCGTAAGAAAGCATCTTTTCTATCAGTTTACTCGCTACTTCCTCCACAGGGATTACCTCATCTTTTATAGCCCCTGCTATTGCCAGGCTGTAGCCTACATCATCATTCTCAAATTTCGGCCAGAGTATTCCTGGAGTGTCTAAAAGTTCCAAGCCGTCTTTTATCCTAACCCATTGCTTACCTCTTGTAAATCCTGGCTTGTTTCCTACCCCTGCACTTTTTTTACCCACTATTCTGTTTATGAGTATTGATTTACCCACATTTGGTATTCCTACCACCATGAGTCTTGTATTTACAACCCTCAGACCTTTTTTCATCATTCTTTCTTTTTTCTCTTTGGATACTTTTTCTATTATTGCAAAGAGTTTTTTTACATTATATCCTGTCTCGGCACTTAATTCTATTACCTCATCTGCCAAGTTATTTTCTATAAAATAATCTTTCCATACTCTCAAATCCTCTCCGTTTACAAGATCTGATTTATTAAGAACTATTATTCTCTTTTTATTTTTAGCAAATTTTACAATATCAGGATTTTTGCTTGAAAGTGGTATTCTAGCATCTACAATTTCTAGTACTATATCTATTATTTTCATATTTTCCTGGATCATATCTTTGGTTTTCTTCATATGTCCTGGATACCAGTTTATTTTTATAGTTGACATTACTAAAGTGTCCCTCCTAATCTTCTTTTGCCTTTATTATAAGGACAATTTCACCTTTTATAGGCTTTTCTTTGAGTCTCTTGGCAACTTCAGTTGTAGTTCCCCTTATGATTTCTTCATAAATCTTAGTTATCTCTCTCACGATAACTATATATCTCTCTCCCATAAATTCATGGATATCTCCTACAGTTTTTTCTATCCTGTGCGGGGATTCAAAAAGTATGATTGCTCTTTCTTCAGTAGCTAGTTTTTTCAATAAAGTTTGTCTCCCCTTTTTCTTAGGGAGAAATCCTTCAAAGGCTATTCTTTTCATGTTTAAGCCAGCCACCGATGCAGCTGCAGTCATAGAACTGGCACCTGGTATAGGGACTACCTTCATATCGTTATTAAGAGCTGCATCAGCCAGCTCAAATCCTGGATCAGATATACAGGGAGTTCCTGCATCTGTCACAAGAGCGATGCTTTTCCCACTTTTTAGAAGGTTCATTATATTCTCTATCTGATGCCCCTTGGTAAATTCATCATATCTGTAAACTATAGTGTCTATTTCATAGTGTTTCAGAAGTTTTTTTGTAACCCTGGTATCCTCTGCGAAGACATAGTCAGCTTCTTTCAATATCCTGACGGCTCTGTAAGTTATATCCTCGAGATTTCCTATGGGTGTCGCTACTATGTACAGCATTTTAGACCGCCTTTCATTTATTATTAAAGAGTGAACTTTCGCCCACTCTTCATCTTTTTACTTCTTATTGTTTAAAAGTATCCCTTTTAACACACCTATTGCACTTTCTAGCTGTTTATCTGTTTTCTTCTCTAGTTTTTCAGCTTCATCTTTACCCTTTAGCTCTTTTATAAGTTCTTTTTTATTTTCCTTTGTTTTTTCCTCGTCTATGTTAGTTACAAATCCGTCAAAAAACAGGTAGTCAGAATCTTCCACTACTTTTATATCAGGCTCGATTCCTACTCCGTGGATAGATATTCCGCTAGGAGTATAATATTTCGCAATTGTAAGTTTGATTCCGTCTCCGTCTGGTAGAGGTAGTAGACTCTGGACACTGCCCTTTCCAAAACTTTTTTCCCCTAAAAGAACAGCTCTTTTACTATCCTTCAATGCACCGGCTACGATTTCAGAAGCCGAAGCACTTCCCTCATTAATGAGTACAACGACAGGAAAATCTCCGTAATATTTTCCCTCTCTCATGTAGACCTGTTCTTGACCGGTTTTACCTTTTACACTTACGATCTTCCCCTCTTTTATAAACATAGAGGATATTTTTATCGATTGGTCCAATGCCCCGCCGGGATTACTTCTTAAGTCAAGTATTAAACCTTTCATCCCTTTCTTAGTCAATGAATCCATAGACTTTTTCACATCAGGATATATATCTTCTCCAAATTGTGTGATTCTCAGATAACCAATCTTATTCTCTAGCATTTTGTCTTTTACATATTTTAGCTCTACAATATCTCTTTTCAGAATTATCTCTTTAGATTCCTTTGATGAGTCTCTGTAAATTTTTACCTTTACCTCTGTTCCGGGCTCACCTTTTAGTTTTTTTACACACTCATTACTTGTTAGATTATAAGTAGATTCACCATCTATCTCTATTATTTTATCCTTAGGTTTTATTCCGGCTTTGTATGCAGGGGTGTCCTCTATAGGCGATACCACTACTAAAGGCTCATTTTCCTTTTTCTGTATTACCATCCCCACTCCGGCATATTTCCCCTGTATATCCTCTTTAAAACTTTCCATTTCTGTTTTGTCAAAATATATAGAATATGGATCGTCTAAAGATTCTAACATTCCTCTTATAGCCCCATGCATAAGATCCTTTTTTTCAGTCTCTTTTTCCCCAACATGGTTTGCCATTATTATATCCATAATATCAGAAACCTCTTTCAGCTCACTTAGATTTGAAAGAAAACCTCTTTTGGTATCTGTTTGTTTTTTTTCAACTTTAGTATTTGCATATACTAAACTAAATATTACAACAGATAATACAGCTACGATTATTTTCATTTTGGTATATTTCTTCATTAAAATTTACCCCCCAGTTTTAAGAGATTTGCCGCTGTTTATAACCGCGTCAATATCTATCACATTATTCCCCTCTTCAAGGGAAAAAACAGATATATATTCCACATTTCCTTTGCCGCCGGTTATAGGTGAATAATCCAAAGACTTTAAGTACAGGCCGTTACTATTTGCGGCTTCGATTATTTTTTCCACAGCCATTTTATGCTTTTTGAAATCTTTGACTATCCCGCCCTTTTCTATGTTTTCTCTCCCTACTTCAAACTGTGGTTTTATAAGTGCCATTAGTTCAGAGTTGGTTTTCATAAATTTTATAAGATGTTCAAAAACTTTTGTTATGGAGATAAATGATACATCCATAACAAGATAGTCTGCTTTATTACCATCCAAATGTTCTAAGGTCAGGTCTTTTATATGGGTATTTTCGATGGATTTCACTCTATCGTCGTTTCTCAGCTTCCAGTCTAGTTGATTAGAACCCACATCTGCTGAGTATACATATTTTGCTCCATTCTGAAGAGCGCAGTCTGTAAACCCACCTGTTGAAGCCCCTATATCCAGGACAATTTTGTCCTTCATGTTCAGTCTAAAAAC
>NZ_JBFHGC010000247.1:0-4095 GCF_041583315.1 Ilyobacter sp.
GCTATCTCTATATACTCTTTATACATATCTTCTACATTTTTGGGAGTCTGATAAACCAAATATTTTATCCCGATAGATTTCAACTTTTTTATAAAGTTATGATTATAATGAGACTCCATGAGAACTATCTGAGGTTTTTTAGACATTACTTTTTCAAGGTTTGGCTCCATAAGTGATCCCATTGACTCTATTTTAACTGCCTCTTTTGGATATTTGCAGAAAGATGTCCTTCCAGCTAGTGCTTCCTCCATTTTAAGGTCATATATCTTTTCTGTTATACCTGGTGAAAGAGATATGATACTCTTTAGTTTTCCGTTATTTTTTAAATTTTCATTTTTTAATCCGTCTATAAAAAATGAATTATAGTATTTCCCATCATTTTTATTTAAAATTATTTTGTAAAAATTTATTCTGACTCCCTGAGATTCTACAAAGTCATCTCCTAAAAGAAACTTATGATTTTTCATTTTTAAAAAACCGTCTGCTTCCTGAAATCCTTTTCTTTCTATTTCACTTATGGAATAATATTTTATTCCATTGTAATTTATAGATGAATAACTGGATATAGATATTAAAGCAAACAAAATAAATATTAAATTTAAGATTTTATTTCTCATTAAAGATATTCTCCTATTACTAATTTCTCTTAATTTATTATAGCATGTTTTCTATTTGGAAAATATTTGGTGAACAAAAATAAATGTGGAAATAAACCTCAAAAGACAAACTTTAGGAATTTAAAAAAGGAGAAATTCAGATTTTTCCAATATTATTCTAAGTAAAGTTTTATTAACTGAAATTACAGGAAAATTTAAATAAATTATTTTGGAAAGGAGGGGGACATTATGAAGAGAGGTGTGAGACTTTTGAGAGCAAATTTAGAAAGAGTCTTCCAGACTAAAGAGGAGATATCTAAAAAAATAGGAGAGTCTTATGGCATCATAAATCTTATGCTCAGCGATGACACAGAGATAGAAAACTGGTTTTTAGATAAGATAGAAGAATTTATCCCTCAGAAAGAGTTTCAAATGTCAAAAACCCTGATAGAACTAGCCAGGAAGTCAGACACTTCCAGAACACATACGGTATTGGAGATTGATGCGGCAGATGAAGCTGAAAAACAGTACTATGAGATATATCCAGAACTTCCTATTTTTTAGAAAAATAAAAAACACCCTCGTGGGTGTCTTTTATAATACAGGTAAATATTAATTTTATGAGGTGTAAAGGTCAGTATTTCCATTAATGTAGTATTCATAATCTCTCTCTGTCTTTTCCATTGTAATGTATTTTGATGGGAATACAAAACTCTTTAGTTTATTTTTGGTAAAAAACTGTGTTTTTGTGGAATTACATCTAACGAAAAGCAAAGAACTTAATAACACCCAAAAATGAAAATTATTCATTTTTCCTCCTACTAAGTCATATTCTAAACTAGATTATACTGCAAAACCGACAAAAATACAACATACATTTTAGAGTGCCAGAAGTATAGATGTATAAAGGGCTGTATCATTCAGAGAGAGGGAAAATATTTTAAAATACTGTATAGGGGTGATCAAAATGAAACTTAATCTGAAATTAAAAGAAGCCGGATTTTTAAAGGCCCTTCTAGAGAGGGAAGCCTCTAGAAACAGAAGAGACCTGAAAGAGTTGGATCCTATAGAAGATAAGTTTTTATATAATATAACCATGGAAGAAACTGAATCCTTTGAGAGCATCGCCAATCAGATAGGAGACAACCTTAAAACAAAAAAATAATTTAATAAAACATAAAAGGAGCAGAATAAGAGCTCATATAGAATATATAGTGAAGATTTTTTTTATGAAATTGAAAAGGCCCTTAGAATAGAAATTCTAAAGGCTCTTTTTTCAAGTTCATTACTTGTTTAATCTCATTTTGATCTGTTCGTTTTTTTCAAAATTACCACGGATTTTTTCATTGAAAATTTTATTTAGGAGTTTATCTTCTCTATATTTTTTCAGTTTGTTAAGGTCTGTCCTTAGTCCTATGTGAAGACTGTATGTCATCACAAGTAGAATAACAGCAAAAGGAAGCCCTGATATTATTACAGCTGTCTGAAGTGCATTTAAGGCATCTGTTCCCCCGGCTATTAGAAGAGCAATGGCTAAGACTCCCTCCATGATAGCCCAAAAGACTCTCTGTGGTATCGGAGAATCCAGTTTCCCTCCTGATGTAAGGTTATCTACAACCAAAGAACCTGAATCAGAAGAGGTAACAAAGAAAGAAACTACCAAAAATATCCCGGTTGATGACATTATTATTTTCAGTGTCTGAGAAATATCCATGTTTTGTATCATTTCAAATAAAGAGGTTGCAACATTTGATTTTACTGCATCAAAAAGGAGACCGTTACTTGATATATCCTGGAATAATGCGGCTCCTCCAAAAACTGACATCCAAACGAAACTTAGTAAAGCAGGTATTAAAAGTATGGCAGATAAAAATTCTCTTACAGTCCTTCCTTTTGAAATTCTGGCAATGAACATTCCTACAAAAGGAGACCAAGAGATCCACCATGCCCAGTAAAATATAGTCCAGCTACCCTGCCAGTTTTCTTTTCCCTGCTCAGACCAGAAACTGATACTGACGATGTTATTGAGATAAAATCCTATGCTGTTGTTAAAAAGTCTCACAATAAATAATGTAGGGCCTACCAGTAGTACAAGCAGCAAAAATATAGCAGCTACTCTCATATTTAATTCAGACAGGATTCTGACTCCCTTCCCTATACCTGATACCACTGAGATAGTAGCAATTCCAGTGATAACACATATTAATATTACCTGAACAGTCGTGCTTTGTGGGATACCAAAAAGATAATTGAGTCCTGCATTTATCTGCTGTGCTCCAAAACCAAGAGATGTAGCCAGGCCAAACAGACACGATATGACAGCTAATATATCAATAATATCACCTAATATACCAAAGACTTTATCTTTGAATATAGGGTAAAATACCGATCTCAGAGACAGCGGAAGACCTCTGTTGTAGGCAAAAAATGCCAATGCCAGGGATATCAGTGCGTATATCCCCCAAGGGTGAAATCCCCAGTGATAAAATGTAATTCCCAGTGCAGAGGCTAAAGTAGCCTTACCCTCAAACATCGGCAGAACACTGTTGTAATGGTAAAGTGGTTCCCCTATACTCCAGAACATAAGACCGATACCCATTCCTGCACTGATTAGCATTGAGTACCATGCAAAATTTGTAAATTCGGGTTTTGCCTCTGGTCCTCCTAACCTGACTTCACCTAGTTTGCTAAACAGAAGATAGATGGGAAATAGCAGGAAAAAGTTGGCACTCAGAATAAAAAACCAATTCCATTTTGTGGTGATAGAGTTCTTGAGACTGCTGAAAACAGCATTTGCCGTATCGGGACTTTTCAAAGTAAATGCCAGAAAAAATATTACTAAAAGTCCAGATATAATAGAAACCTGGGGATGGAAATCAAACCCAAATTTATTAAAATTTCTTGAATGAAGGAGCTTTGATTTCTCCCTGAATTTCTGTGTTTCATAGACCGGTTTTTTTGAATACACGATATTCCTCCTTTTGTTTTTATAAAAAAGGCACTCTAACTCTATTATTCATTTGAATAATAGAGTTAGAGTGCCTTAGCTTCACCAAATTATAATTGACTCGCTATATACCATTAAAAATAGTATAATTCATT
Source organism: Ilyobacter sp. (assembly GCF_041583315.1). NCBI lineage: Bacteria > Fusobacteriati > Fusobacteriota > Fusobacteriia > Fusobacteriales > Fusobacteriaceae > Ilyobacter > Ilyobacter sp. The sequence goes on from NZ_JBFHGC010000247.1 coordinate 3,699, forward strand.
GCCTTTACTAAAATTTTTATAAAGACCCTGAACAAACCCCAGTTCTACTGCTATTTTTCAATTAAATTTTCCCTGTAAGCGGTTAGCTTGAATTAACACTGTTTGATGCATTGTCAATCTCACAAACCAGGTACTAATTTAATCTACTTCATATTTAAACTCAAGTAGAATAATAACAAAAAAAAAGTCTTAAGTCAACATTTAATGATTTGTGTTGTTTTTTCATACAAGGGAGGATCAGTATGGAAATTTTAGATTATGATTTTTTAATTTTATCTTTAATATTTCTCATCCCAGGAGCAATTATATTTATACTGAGAAAGGACCTGCGGACAGCAATAAAAAAAATGTCTCTCATAGCTCTTCCTTTTGCATTTGCAGAAAAACTTTTTTACCC
>NZ_JBFHGC010000248.1:0-4088 GCF_041583315.1 Ilyobacter sp.
GATAATACCATCTGCCCTTTATTTTTATAAACTGGCTTTTTTCATGGTGCACATGGCTTCTTTCGCTGTTAATATAATGTGCTTTAAACTCCACCGTGCCTTTTTTGTCTCTCACTTTTCCGGCCTTTGTTTTTACTATTTCAAGACCTTTCCATTTAGATGATTTTGACCAGGCAAGTATGGATTCCCTCTCCACATCTGAAACAGTTTCCGGATCATGGGTTTCTATTATGTAATCTACGGCACCTAGTGTATAAGCAGTATATCTAGACCTCATGAGAATCTCAGCCGTAGGAGGGGCAAGAATTCCTTCTATATATTTTTTGCAGCATTCTTCATATATTTTTCCGCTTCCACAGGGGCAAAATGTCATAGTTATTCTCCTTTTTCTAAAAATTCTTCTGTAATTATACCATGAAAAATTTCCATCTATGATAAAAACATTTTTGCCATTGACTTTATTTCAACCTTTCTCAGTGTTATAATTAAATATATAATTTTGAAATGAGGTAATGACTATGAAAATTGTAGATAAGTTTTCCAGAGATGAAGAAATAGCTAATGCAGTATCCCACGGCATAGGAATACTGCTTTCTATAGTAGCCTTAGTTTTTCTATTTATAAAGGGGATAAGATCTGACACCAGTCTCAGTGCAGTTGGATTTATAATTTTTGGGACGTCGCTTTTTATAATGTATACAATGTCTACCCTGTATCACTCCCTGAGGCCAGGGAGGGCCAAGAGGGTATTCGAACGACTGGATCATTGTTCTATATATATTCTGATAGCTGGAACCTATACTCCTTTTTGTTTTACCCTTTTAAAGGGAAGAGTAGGTTGGACTCTTTTGGCATTTCAGTGGGGGCTGGCATTGGTGGGTATCATATTCAAGGCCATCTGGATAGACCGGTGGGTTGCTGCGGCCACTGTTGTGTATGCTATCATGGGATGGTCCATAATTTTTGTAGTTCGCACCTTGCTTGCCTCTATAGCCTATGAAGGATTCATACTTCTCCTTACAGGAGGAATCTTATATACTCTGGGAATAATATTTTTTGCCCTCCCCCTTTTTAAATACCATCACGGAGTCTGGCATTTTTTTGTCCTTGGAGGAAGCATAACGCATTTTTTCTGTGTATATCTTTATTTATAAGGAGCCCTATTCTTCCCGAGTAAAGTTTTTTAGTCTTAAAAACAATAAAAAAAAAGAGCCGTAAAAAACGGCTCTACGCTAACGGTGCTCTTTTAGAATCAATTATTTTATTCTTTTCATTTACCAGGATATCTTTCAGTTTACTCTTGGATTCGCTTATAGCATTATAAAGGTCTTTATCCTTTGTTTTTACTATATAGCTGTGACTTTTTACTTTTGCAATAGCTTCAGCTTCAAACTCGTTGTGCAGATGTCCAGAAAGAACTACTTCGACTTCATCTATATGGTCAAAATACTTTTCCAGTTTCTGTACTTTTTCCTCTGCAAAATTTTTGATAGCCTCTGTTACTTCCAGGTGTCTTCCTCTTACGATGATTTTCATAAAATCACTTCCCTTCTGTAGTAAAAAATTTCTTGTACTAAGATTATAGCTCTTAAAATCTAAAAAAGCAATAACAGAGCCTGAAATAGACCCACAAGGGGACATTGCACCTGGTGTTAATTTGCTCTTCCCCTGATGCTCCCTACCAATGGTAGTTTTTTCTTTATAGGTATGGTTATCCTGAATATTGTCCACTCTTTGTGTTTGCTCTCTACCTCTATTTCGCCCTCCATCATGTCCACCAGCTCTTTTACTATTGTAAGACCCAGGCCAAAGCCTTTTTTCTCGATATTTTCGTTTAAGTCCAGCTGATGATATCTTTCGAAGATAGAACTGAGTTTATCCTCGGGAATGCCCATACCGGTATCGGTTATGGTTATAAAGAGCTTGTCGTCGTAACTGTCAAACTTTACCTCCACCTTCCCGGTCTTGGTGAATTTAAAAGAGTTATTTACAAGATTCAGAATAACCTCTGTCAGTCGGATTTCATCTCCCATAAAATATTTTGGTACATTTTCTGTTACATTCATGACAAAGAAAACATTCCTTCCCTTATTCAGACCATTACATATTCTTTCGATGTTATCTAACATATTCCTTAGATTGATCCTTATGTACTTGAGCTCCACTTTTCCAGACTCAAGTTTAGAAAGGTCCAGTATATTATCGATAAAAGTGACCAGGGTATCTCCTGCCACCTGGATGTTTTGCAGAAGCTGCTGTTTTTTAGGATTATCTTCTCTTTTCAACAGAAGTTTTGTGAAACCCATTACTGCCGTCAGAGGGGTTTTCAGCTCGTGACTCATATTTGCCAGAAAAGCAGTTTTTATGTTTAGTGCATTTTCCAGTTCTCTTTTTGTTTCCAGGAGTTTTATCTCTGCTTTTTTTCTTTTACCGATCTCATTTTTTAGAATCATCAGATAAGGTACTAGCAGCAGTAATACCACTCCGAATATAATCATCCACTGTCGGTATGGAGTATCATTGGGATTTTCCTGAGCTTTGAAGCCCCATTTTGAAAATATCTCATCAGTGTCCACAAACTTTAAAATTTTATCCATAATATTTCTCAGGATTATATCCTCTTTGAAAGTGGCAAAAGAGAGAGAAAAATCAATATCCAGTATTCCATAAAGCTTTAAATTGCTCATTCCTTTTTTATTTCTGGAGTTGCTCATGAGAGTGTAATCGTAGATAAAGTAATCTATTTTGCCAGTTTTCAGCATTTTATATAATTCGTCCAGACTTTCGGCTGATTTTATCTCAAAATTCCCCTCTCCTTTCAGTATCGAAGGAAGGGATTTTTCATGTACTACACCTATTTTTTTTTCTGAGAGCTCGTTTATATCTCTGAAAAAATGATCTCCGGCACGTTCTAGTCCAAAAATACCAAGGGTGCAGTAATAATACGGCCTGGTTATAACGAGATCTTCATGCATAAGTTCTTTTGAAGCCACCACAAAAAGATCAATATCCTGTTCTTTACCGTATTCTTCTAGAGATCTGCTTTTATCGATGTAATGAGGGACAAAAGATACGTCTATACCGGCACCGTATTTAAACATATTGATATACTCTAGCACCACGCCATTCAGCTTGTTTGAAGAATCAAAATACATAATAGGAGCCAAGCCCTTTAAAAAACCTCCGATTTTTATATTTTCTTTTTCTCTGAGATATTTTTTTTCCTCAGGGGATATTTCAATAAGTTCCCAGAGAAGTCTGGCAGAACTTTTTTCATAATCCTCTATTTTTTCAAGATGGTTATAGTTCCCTATAAATGCATTGATTATTCTTTTTAAACTTCCGTTTTCAGATTTTACACTGAATTTTTTTTCTAAATATGAATTTTTTTCCTGGCTGACTCTTTCAAATATCTTTTGTTCAGGAAGTCTCATATGCATATCATCCCTTAGGGAAAAAAACAGATCTGCCTTTTTCTCTCTCAGCAGGAAAAAGCCTTCCTCTATACTTCCCACCGGGATGACCTCTATATTGTTTGTAATTTTCTGGAGTCTGCTCACAGGTGACGGGTCTCCTTCCAGCACTGCGATTTTTTTATTTTTCAAAAAGTCACTCTCATCATTTGCTGATTCTTTAAGCCTGTAAAAAGTATACTGGAATACATTTATAGAAGGAGTGTCAGAGTATCCGATATTCTCTTGTGTTCCGTCTATTATGACATCTATATCCTTTATTCTGTTTATCTTATTCAGGCTTCCTTTTACTAGAGTGGACTTCATTCCAGTTTTTTTACTGAAAGTTTTAATGATCTCTTCATTATAGACATCATTGTAGCTTTTTCCATCTAAGCTTCTTTGGACATATGCAAATTTTATTGTTTCTTTCTTTTTCATGTATGCAATATCTTCGGGACTTATGGAGTCCTCAAAGCTGGAGAAAGTTTCAAAAAAAAGAGCCATAAATAAAAACATGATTTTTATAATAAAATTTATTTTTTTCAATTATCTCTCCGCCTTTTTTATTTGACATCATTTGTATCATATTATTACATTTTTTTCTATTTTACAACTATAAGAGGCATAAAAATA
>NZ_JBFHGC010000249.1:0-4086 GCF_041583315.1 Ilyobacter sp.
CTTGCTCAGAGACACGGTCTGAAGGTAGTGGCGACAAATGATACTCACTATGTGTTTTATGGAGATCATGCTTTGCAGGATATTCTAATCTGTGTCCAGACAGGAAGTAAGCTATCAGATGAGAAACGGATGAAGATAGAAACAGACCAGCTTTTTTTGAAAAATAGGGAACAGATGCTGGAAGAACTGGGGAAGTATGACAGGGCTGTGGACAATACCGTGGAGATAGCAGATAAGTGCAATTTAGAGCTTGAGTTTGGAGTATTTAAGTTTCCTGAGTACAAAATACCAACTTGTGTGGAGAGTATAGGGGAATTCTTAAGAAAACTGGTCTACCAGGGTTTGAAAAAGAGATATGAAAATACCCCTGAAAAAGAGGTAATAGAAAGAGTCGAATATGAGCTAGATGTAATAAACAAGATGGACTATGCCGGCTATTTTGTAGTGGTATGGGATTTTATAGATTATGCTAAGAAAAATAATATACCGGTAGGTCCCGGAAGAGGGTCTGCTGCAGGAAGTATGGTGGCCTATGCCCTGGGAATAACAGAGCTTGATCCTATGAAGTATAACCTTATCTTTGAAAGGTTTTTGAATCCTGAGAGGATATCCATGCCGGATATAGATATAGATATATGCCAGGAAAGAAGACAGGAAGTAATAGATTACGTAGGAGATAAGTACGGACGGGACAGGGTGGCTCAGATAATTACTTTCGGAACCATGAAGGCCAGAGCAGCTATAAGAGATGTGGGAAGGGTTATGAATGTCCCTCTTTTTAAGGTGGATAAAATAGCAAAGCTTATACCGTCATTTTTTAGCCTGGATCACGCACTGAAAGATGTGGAAGAGCTAAGAGAGATATATGAGACGGACAGCGAATCGCAGGAACTCATAGAGTATTCCAAAAGACTGGAAAATACAGTGAGACACGCCTCTATACACGCAGCAGGTGTGGTCATAACAAAAAATCCACTAACTGATGATGTCCCTCTGTATAGTGACACCAAAACAAAAGTGGTGTCCACCCAGTATCAGATGAAAGAGCTAGAGGATCTTGGGATACTGAAAATGGATTTTCTCGGACTGAGAAACCTCACAATACTTCAGAGAACCCTAGATTATATAAAGGAGGACACGCAGGAGGAGATAGAGCTTAATAAAATACCTTTGGATAGTTCAGAAGTGTACGAACTGCTCCAGCGAGGCGATACCCTGGGAGTATTCCAGCTGGAATCCCACGGGATAAGAAAACTCCTCATGAAGCTAAAACCTGACAGGTTTGAAGATATAATCGCTGTACTTGCCCTATACAGGCCAGGGCCTCTGGGGTCAGGGATGGTGGATGATTTTATAGAGGTGAAAAACGGGAGAGCGGCTATAAGGTATCCCCATGAATCACTTGAAAATGTGCTGAAAGAGACTTACGGAGTGATACTTTACCAGGAACAGGTAATGAAGATAGCCAACATAATGGCTGACTATACCCTGGGAGAAGCTGACTTACTAAGGCGAGCCATGGGAAAGAAAAATATGGCTATAATGGAAGAGAATCGTAACAAGTTTGTAGAAAGAGCTGTAAAAAAAGGCTACCTGGAAGAGAAAGCCACAGATATATTTGATCTCATCGACAAGTTTGCAGGTTACGGATTCAACAAGTCTCACTCGGCTGCCTACGCTCTTGTGGCTTACTGGACGGCGTATTTCAAAGGTTGCTACCCGAAACATTATTATGCAGCCCTTATGACCTCTGAGAGGAATAACATAGAAAAGCTTGCCCTTTATGTAGAGGATGCCAAGGAACACGGAATAAAGGTAGCTCTTCCAAATATAAACAAAATAAGCAGCAAATTTATAGTAGACGGAGATCTTGTTAGATTTGGTATGTCCGCCATAAAAAATGTAGGTGAAACCCTCATAGAAAGAATAAAGGCTGAACATGCCCGAAACGGGGACTATACTACCTTTGAAAATTTTGTCACAAGGTCTAAAAAAGAAGGCGTAAATAAAAAAGCACTGGAAGCTCTTATACTGTCGGGATCACTGGATTCAATTCCGGGAAACCGGAGGCAGAAGTATGAAAGTATGGAAAAGGCCTTAAATTATGCAACCAAGGTAATGAAAGAAGATGATATACAGCAGATGAATCTCTTTGGGGAAGCCAGGGCAACCATTGAAAAATTTCAGATGCCTTCTGTGGCTGAATACAAAATGGAAAATCTTCTGACCGGGGAAAAAGAGTTTCTTGGATTTTACTTTACAGGACACCCCCTTGATAAATACCGAGAAATGCTCAAGGTATACAAACTTACAGAGATAAAAGATATAGTGAGTGAGATGCCGACCCATATAAAAACCTATGGAATGGTGAGAAACCTAAAGAAGGTAATAACAAAAAAAAGCGGTCAGGTAATGGGAGTTTTTGATTTAGAGGACTATTATGGTAAAATAGGAGCAGTTGTCTTTCCCAGAGATTATCAAAAGATGGGACATTATCTTTTAGACGGTGCACCTCTATATGTAGAAGGAGTAGTGCAGACAGACCACTTCGGAGGACATGAGGAAAAAAAGATCATAATAAGAGAGCTAAGACCCCTAGATGAGATAGGTGAAATCCCCAGATTTAAGGTCTATATTCTCATAAACCAAGAAGATAAGCCTAAACTTACCGCTCTGAAGGCGGTAATCTCAAAGCACAGAGGAGACCACAGGATATATCTGGCTCTGAAAGAGAAAGAAGAGAAAAAGACGGTGGAACTGGATAAAAAGTACCGAGTAACTCCATCTAAGTATTTCATAAGGGAAGTTGTGGAACTCTTAGGAATTGAAAATATAATTATAAAGTAGTAAAGTAGTAAAGATTACGTGTGTAATAATTTCTTGAAACAGTATTTTATTTGTGATAAAATGAAATGTAAAACAGATATTAATAGGAGGACCTTTTTTATGAAACATGATATAAATAATGTAGAGGATTTAATGAAAATATTAAATGATACTAATCTTACTGAAATCTCTTTTGAAAGTGAAGAGCTGAAAGTAATGCTGAAAAGACCAAAACTTGTTCCTGCGGCTCCTCAGCAAGTCCAAGCCCAGAATACTAATGAAGAGGTAAAGGAAACTAAAAAATATAAAGAGATAAAATCTTATCATATAGGGAAATTTTCTTACCATGACAAGAGCGGAAAAGCTATTATAAAAGTGGGAGATAAGATAAAAGAGGGACAGAATATAGGTTCTATCTCTACAATAGGGGTAAACAGCCCGGTAAAAACTCCTTATTCAGGTACTGTAAAAGAGATACTTGTAGAAGACGGAAGCCTAGCAGATTACGGAAAGAATCTGGTTTTAGTGGAATTAGACTAGTAAAAAGTTGATTTAGGAGGATAATAATGTTTAATAAGATTTTGATAGCCAATAGAGGAGAGATTGCCGTTAGAATCATAAGAGCGGCAAAAGAGTTAGGAATAAAAACTGTTGCAGTATTTTCAGAAGCTGACAGAGATAGTCTTCATGTGAAGATAGCAGATGAGTCAGTATGTATAGGACCTACAAAAAGTACAGAATCTTACCTTAAAATACCTAATATAATTTCTGCAGCAGAGGTTACAGGTGCAGATGCCATACATCCCGGATACGGATTCCTGGCTGAAAATGCACAGTTTGCAAAAATATGTGAAATGCATAATATAGTTTTCATAGGTCCTAGTCCTGAGTGTATAATAAACATGGGTGACAAGGCAACTGCAAGAAAAACAGCAGTTGAAAACGGAGTTCCTCTTACTGAAGGTACTGGACTTATTAAAAATATAGAAGAAGCCAAAAAAGAAGTAAATGAGAGAATCGGATACCCTGTAATGATAAAAGCCACTGCCGGAGGCGGGGGAAAGGGAATGAGAATCGCTAGAGATGACAAGGAACTGGCGACGAACATGGTTGCTGCACAGAATGAAGCAGAGGCGGCCTTTGGCAATCCTGATGTATATATAGAAAAATTCGTAGAAAATCCAAGACATATTGAGATACAGATCATAGGTGATAAACATGGAAATGTAGTTCATCTAGGAGAAAGAGACTGCTCTATAC
>NZ_JBFHGC010000250.1:0-4077 GCF_041583315.1 Ilyobacter sp.
ACTTCCCTCTGGGTGAGGTTTAAATCTCCAAAAATCCAGACTTTTTCCACTTTAAATATATCTCTCTTAAGAAAGACTTGGTCCATATAAAAAAATGCAGCAGCAAATAAAAAGAGCAGTATAATTTTAAAAAATGCCTTCATTTTTTCTCCCCATTTTCAATTATCATTTTAAGATAATATAACATTTTTGTGAGTTTTTTGTAAATTATTGCATTATTTTTTTTACCAGGTCGTCAAAAGAGTAACCTTTCAGAGTTGCCAATTTTGGAACCAGACTTGTTTCTGTCATTCCCGGACACGTATTTACCTCTAGAAAATAAACCTTACCATCTTTCAGAATAAAGTCACTTCTTGATACGCCTCCCAGTCCGAGCTCTTGATGGATTTTTTGTGAAAAATCCATGGCTTCATCGTAAACATCTTTTGATACCATTGCCGGGTATTCATATTCAGTCATTCCAGATGTGTATTTTGACTGGTAGTCATAAAGACCGGATTTAGGAGTTATTTTCAGAACCCCTAAAGGCTCTCCTTTCAATACTCCCACTGTGAGTTCCTCTCCAGATACAAATTCCTCGATCAATATGTTTTTACCTTTTAGATTATCCAGAGCTTTTTCTACTTCCTCTATACCGTTGCAGATATACAGTCCTACACTTGAACCCTCAGTTGTTGGTTTTACAACCACAGGATAAGAATCTATCTCAGACTTATCTCTGTAGCTTCTAGGAATCCTTATCCCTGCTTTTTCTGCTATGATTTTGGTCATGTTTTTATCCATGGCTATGGCACTAGGTGTTACGCCTGAGCCTGTGTATGGCTTTTTTATTATGTCAAGAACTGCCTGTATTCTCCCGTCCTCACCAAATTCTCCGTGAAGGGCCAGATAAGCCAGATCATAAGTATTTTCTATAAATGCCTTGAGAAGATTGTCTTCTTTTAAATCCACTCCGTAAGCATCGTATCCCTGTCTTATGAGACTTTCAAGTATCGCTTTTCCTGTTCTGAGAGAGACCTCTCTTTCAGAAGATACTCCCCCCATAAAAACTGCTATTTTCATAAAAAATGCTCCTTTTTTCAATTAATTTCTTACAATGATAATTTCTTCTTCCAGTTCAATCCCTGAGCTCTTTTTTACCTTTTCCTTTACTACCTCTATAAGTCCCAGTATATCTTCAAATTTTGCATCTCCGTGGTTGACTATAAAATTCGGATGCATCATAGACACCTGTGCCCCGCCCATTTTTTTACCCTGAACTCCCGCATCTATTATGAGCTTTGCAGAAAATAACCCCTTGGGATTTTTAAAGGTACTTCCCAGGTTGGGAAGGTTCAAGGGATGCCTCTCATTTCTTTTAGACATAATGTCTTCTACCTTTTCATTGTCAAACCCTTTGCCAAATTCAAATACAGCACTGAGGACGATCCACTTTCTGTCCTGAATCTCTGTTTTTCTGTATGTTACGTGAAGATCCTCTTTTTTTATTCTTCTTATTTTATTATTTTCATCTACTACCTCTATCTCTTTTATACAGTCAAATACCTCTGTTCCGTAGGCTCCTCCGTTCATATAGACCAGCCCTCCTACACTTCCAGGTATTCCAGCCAGATTTTCAAGTCCGGAATAATCTTTTTCTGCCATGTATTCTATGAGGTCTTTAAAGTCAAAACCGGCTTCTACTTCCACAAGATTGTTCCCCAACTCTTTTATACCTCTCAGCTCCTTGAGAGATATGAAAGTCTTATCTAGCTCTCCGTCTGATATAAGGGTATTTGTTCCGTTTCCTATTAAGAATACATTCTCTCTATCTTTAAGAGCCTCTATAATCTCACTTTTTTCCTCTATAATTATTAGTTCCTTTGCTATTCCACCGATTTTCATGTTGGAATATTCTTTCATATGGTGATATTTTAAAATTTTCATTATTTTTACCCTTCCAGATTCTTTGTTATTTTATGAGCTATTCCCGATATACTTCCAGCTCCCATGAAAAGAAACACTGTACCGTCTTCTTTATCCTCTACAAATGCAGGGAGGTTCTCCTCGTTGTTTTCCACTCTTATGTTTTTATGCCCTGTTTTTTCTGCTAATTTTTCTATTCCCACTCCGAATTCATCCTTCTCTCCTGCAGAAAAAACAGGCAACAGAAGCACTTCGTCGGCATTATCAAACACCCCTTGAAACTCCTCTAAAAGAAACTTCACTCTGCTGTATCTGTGAGGCTGAAATACTGCCACTATTTTTCCTTTTTCTATACTTCTGGCTCCTTGAAGAGTGGCTTTTATCTCTGTAGGATGATGAGCATAGTCATCTATTATCTTCACACCTTTATCATAAAGAATGTCATATCTTCTTTTGGCGCCCTTAAAAAACCTTAGCATTTTTTTCATCTCTTCACTGGCTACTCCGAATTTGTGAGCGAGATAAATAACAGGAAGAGAATTTGATACATTGTGCTCACCGGGTATAGACAGGACAAATGTTCCCAGGTCCTCCCCGCAGACACTAACCTCGTAATGAATTTTAGAATCTTCCACTCTTATATTTGAAGCATATATATCTGCACTTCTGTCACTTAAACTATAGCTTTTTATCCTGTCTTTTCCTTGGATAACTTTTCTGATATTCTCACAATCTATATTCACAATAATTTCGTCTTTTGTTTTATCTATAAATTCTACAAATGACTTTTCTATATTTTCCAGAGACCCGTGATTTTCCAGGTGATCCGCCTCTATATTGGTTATTATAGAAGTAAAAGGGTTAAGATACAGAAAAGAGTTATCGCTTTCATCTGCTTCTGCTATGAAAAATTTTGAACTCCCAGCCTTTGCATTGGAGTTTATCTCTGGAAGTATACCTCCTACTACAATAGTCGGGTCAAGTGAAAGCATGGCTGCTCCTAGCATAGAGCTAGTCGTTGTCTTCCCGTGAGTCCCTGCGACTGCAATACCCTGTTCTTCGTTCATGAGAAGGGCCAGAAGCTCTCCTCTTTTTATTACTTTTATCCCGTTTTTTAGAGCATAGTCGTATTCAGGGTTTCCCTCTTTTATTGCACTTGATCTCACTACCAGACTGCATCCCTTTAGATTGCTGCTGCAGTGATATCCAAAGATCTCTATCCCCATCTCTTCCAGTTCCTCAGTAAGGTAGCTTCTGTTCAGATCTCCTCCTACCACTTCATACCCTTTATTTCTCATGACCTTTGCAAGTCCGCTCATTCCGATTCCGTTTATTCCTATAAAATACACTCGTTTCATTTTGTCCCCCATATATCCATAGCCTTGACTATTTTTTCTGCAGCCCTGTCTTTTTTCAGGACCTTTATCCTGGCTCTTATCTTAGCCAATTCATTATCATCTTTTATCAGGTCCATGGCTCTTTCTATTGCAATATCTGCCTCTGAATTTTTGTAAATAAACGCTGCTCCTGTTTCCTCAAGGATTTTAGCATTTTCATACTGACCTACCTTTATAGACTGGTAAGGTATCAGTATAGATGGTTTTTCCATTGCTATAAGTTCTGATATAGTCAGGGCACCTGCACGGCACACTACAAGATCTGATACAGCCATTATATTCGGCATATTGCTGAAGTATGGTTTTATAACATCGTTAGGTTTGTATTTATTCAGATTATGATTTATTACTTCAAAGTGATTTTCACCGGTAGCCCAGTAAATCCTTATTTTTTTCTCTTCCAGCGTTCTGTCCCATTTTCTAAGAATAGCATCATTTATGCTTTTAGAACCGAGACTTCCTCCTGTTATCAGAAGCACCTTCTCATCTTCCTCTATCTTTAGCCTTTCCCTCTCTATTTTTCTATTTACCATATATATCTCATTTCTCAGTGGATTCCCTGTCACCTTGAGTTTCTTATGGTATTTTATAGGAAGGTCATCATAGGTTTTGTCAAAGGCAAGAAAGCTCATCTTGGCAAATTTATAAAATAATTTATTTGCAAATCCCAGGTTTGCATTTTGCTCCTGGAGATATATTTTCTTCCCTAATATTATACCTGCTAAAAGTGCTGGAACCGAAATATAATTTCCAAATCCCATTATGGCATCAGGCT
>NZ_JBFHGC010000251.1:0-4068 GCF_041583315.1 Ilyobacter sp.
GAGCTCCAGATCCACCTTCCATTATAGGTTTTAAGGCCACTCCCTCTCTCAGATATATTCCCCCTGTTCCCTGTGGTCCAAAAAGTGATTTGTGTCCTGTAAAACACAAAATATCAATGTTCATTTTATCTACATCTACTTCCAAAATACCTGCACTTTGTGATGCATCTACAATGAGGAGGACACCATGTTTCTTTGCTATCTTCCCTACTTTTTCCAGAGATATTATAGTTCCTGTGAGATTTGAAGCATGGGTTATGATAATGGCCCTTGTATTTTCTTTTACTGCTTCATCTATACTCTCGATCTTTATTCTCCCATGACTATCTGCCTCTAGGACTGTCACTTCTACCCCCTCTTCATCCTCCATGAAAAAAATAGGCCTTAGCACAGAGTTGTGTTCCAGTGAAGTGGTTACCACGTGATCGCCTTTTTTGAGAGCTCCTTTTATTGCAAAGTTAAGGCTCATGGTGGCATTTTGGGTAAATGCAATCCTCAAGGGGTCTTTTATATTAAACAGGGCTGCGAGTTTTTCCCTTGTGTCATACACTGCTCTAGACGCCTCAAGAGCCATGGTATGACTCCCTCTTCCTGGATTCCCCCCTTTATTTTTCATTGTTTCTATAAGCACACTATAGACCTCTTCCGGCTTTGGATAGCTAGTGGCTGCGTTGTCAAAATAATACATTTTTTCACCTCGTTATTTTCTCTTTTAGTGTTATAATTAAGTATATACATATAAAGTTTAAAGGAACTTTATAAAAAATCAGAATATTTTTTATATCTTTGTTTTAATTAACTTCAATAAAATATATTTTATCTTATTATAACATCAAAACATATAAAAACTTGGAGGTTTTTTTCATGAAAATTATTATTATAGGAGGAGTGGCCGCAGGTATGAGTGCCGCCTCAAAGGCAAAAAGAACAATGAAAGATGCTGAAATCACTGTGTATGAAAAAACTGACGTTATCTCATGGGGTGCTTGCGGACTCCCGTATTATATAGGAGGTTTTTTCCAAAGTACCAGCAATATGATGGCTCGGTCTATCGAAAAGTTTATAGAATCTGGGATTGATGTAAATGTAAAACACGAGGTTCTGTCGGTAGATCATATAAATAAAAAAATAAAAATAAAAAATCTGTTAACAGATGAAACATTTGAAGATTCATATGATAAACTCATGGTAGCATCGGGAGCTAGTGCCATAATACCCCCTATAAAAAATATAGATCTGGAAAATGTTTTCACACTAAAGGATTTTCAGGACGGGGTGGACCTAAAAGAGGTCGTATCCAAGGAAGAAATTAAAAATATTGTCATAATAGGTGCAGGTTACATTGGTATAGAGGCTCTAGAAGCCATGCATCATATCGGTAAAAATGTGAGAATTATACAGCTAAACGACAGAGTGCTTCCTGAGAGTTTTGACAAAGAGATCACAGATCTGATGCAGGAAGAAATCCTGTCCTATGACAGAATTAGTCTTCATCTTAGCGAAATCGTAAAAGAACTGAGAGGAGAAGAAAAGATCGAAGCTGTCCTCACTGATAAAGGTATCTATGAGGCCGACCTTGTTATCATTGCAACCGGTGTGAAACCAAATACTCAGTTTATAAAAGAAACCGGTATAGAGATGCTTCCAAACGGCGCTATCATCATCGACAGCCACGGTAAATCAAGTATCAATGATATTTATTCTGCTGGAGACTGTGCCACTGTCCCTCACAGGGTTAGAAAGGAGAATGTATACATTCCCCTTGCAACTACAGCCAACAAAATAGGAAGAGTTGTGGGAGAAAATCTTGCAGGAAAAAACAGCAGTTTCTTCGGAACCTTGGGTTCTGCAGCTGTAAAGGTTTTAAACCTGGAGGCAGGAAGGACCGGGATATCTGAAACTGAGGCTAAAAACATGGGAATAAACTATAGCACTGTATTTATAAAAGATAAAAATCAGACAAACTATTATCCTGGGCAGGAAAACATCTATATCAAAATAATCTATGAAAAAAATTCAAAGATTATTTTGGGCGGACAGATAGCAGGTAAAAAAGGAGCAGTACTACGTATTGATGTCCTGGCCGCTGCTATACACAGCAACATGACCACGGAAGATCTAGGAATGCTAGATCTGTGCTATGCCCCTCCTTTTGCAAGAACTTGGGATGCACTTAATATTGCAGGAAATGCAGCTAAGTAAATCGGCTGCTTACAAATTTTTAATTTTAATAAAATTTTGCGGTAAAAACAAAATGAAAACATTAAAAAAAACTAAAAACCGGGTTTCCTCCGGTTTTTTTATTTAATACTATCCTTAATTATACCTAAAAATCCAAATCAACTTTGATATCCTTCGCACTTTTAATTGTTCTTAAGCCCGTTCTTTGTGCTGTAAGCCCTCTTAAATTTAGATTATGAAGCGGAAACATTTATTCAGGAGCCATTACAAAATATATGTTTCAGGATTGTTCATCTTAATCAATTTGCAGTATTCCTGAATTTAAATAAAGGTCAGTTCCTATATATTTTTAAATGGGAATCCTATTGATATACTGGAAATAGGCATAATTTTCATATAAAAAAAAGAAGCCAGAGCTTCTTAAATGTTTTAGGTGTTAATTAATAATATTTAACATAGACACCATGGTCCATAAAAGTTTCTTTTACTATAGTAAAGAGCTTATGGATATTTTGGTACTCACTTTCCATTGTTATCAGGTCAAAAAATTTCACCTTTAAATTCATATAATCACCTCCTAAGCTCCATCGTCACACAAATATATATTTAGAATATTAATTTCTTGCAAACAATATGTAAAGCTATTAAATCAATTGAATATTTAAAAAAGTATTTTATCTGAAAAATTAAAAAGCCCACTTATACTTTAATATAAATGAGCTTTTACTGGGGGAATCAGAAACGGTTGAATTCTGATTATAAAAATACTTATTTATTTAAATTTATTATACTTTATATTTCAAGTAAAGAATAGGACAAATGGCATATATTATTCTTTTTATTAATTTTATTTAAAATAATAGTTAATTTATTCAGTCTAAAAAAAGTCATTTAGCCTGTTTCAACTGAATAATTCGAATTTCATCTTTCCCTATTCATTATGAACTTTACAAGTATCAATGCGACAGCTGTTATAAGAAGCCTTATCCAATTATCGTAAATATTAATTATATCGTAGCTGACTAGTGCCTCTAATGCTATTGAAGGAGCCTTCCCTATCAAAGTAGCAAGGATAAATATCGGATTATTAACGCTGCTTATTGAAGCTGCTAACGTTACTATTCCAGACGGTATAAATGGGATTAATCTTCCCTGTAATATTAACAGACCTGCTTTTTCCCCATCACTGTTAATTATGTTTGAAATCAATTTATGTTTATCTGTTAATTTTTCTATTTTCTTTTTAAAGCCGGACCTGTAAATAGTAAAAGTAATATAAGCTCCTATTGTTTCCCCTAATAGTGATATTAAAAATCCTTTGGCAGGTCCAAAGAAAATTATGTTTGCCCCAGTTATAAACACTGACGGTAATATCCCTGCTAGTGCAATAAGTATGTTTATTAAAAGGCTTATGGGAATTGCCAAAGAACCATAATTTTCTAAAATTTTAAGCACATCATCTATACTAAACATTGACCTTTCCTTTATACTTTATTAACTAATTCAAATTATCTCTTCCCAAATAAAATAAAGCTGCTATCATAGGAACTCAAAAAATTATATCAAAATAAAACAACTTAGGCCAATAATAAAAAATAAAAAATTATAAAACAATTCTATCTAAATATTACTGTATAAGATTTCAATATGGATAATACTTCCAATGGAAGAAAGATAATATTAAATTCAAACTAAATTTTTAAGCCTTTCATTTTATTAAACTTTTACATTATAAAATTGATAGTTTACACAAGACTTGAAACAGAACCATATTTATTGATAAAATATGGTATATTACAGTTGTATCAACTCAATATCAAAAGGAGAAAAAATGAAAAAGATACTAATTATATTGTTACTTTCAATGTTCTGGATTAGCTGTGAAAA
>NZ_JBFHGC010000252.1:0-4067 GCF_041583315.1 Ilyobacter sp.
ACATTAAATTCTTGTAAATTAACCTCTAGTTTAAGTTTTCTATAATCCTGAAGATTTTTTACAGTCTCTCCACGCTCAGCTTTTTTTAATTTTTCTTCATGCTTTTTTAACGCTTCAATTGCTTCTTGTTCTTCAAATTGTTGAAATTTAACTTTTGAACCTGGAGGAAGTTGAGCTACTTTATACAAATCTGCAGTAATGACATTTCCTATTTTTGTATACCCACCTGTAGTCTGCCTGTCTGCCATCATTATGATAGGTTGTCCGTTTCCAGGTATCTGTATAGCTCCAAAAGAAATACCATCCGAGATTATATCTGCACCATTTATGTGGTCCACCTTTTCTCCCAAAAATCGTATTCCCATTCTATCTCCTTCTTTTGAAACTTCATATTCACTATTAAAAAAAGTTTTACGACCTTCTTCTGTAAATTCATCATCTTGCGGACCTAATATTACTCCGATGGTTTCAGAGCCTGAAAATTTTGGAATATCTTGATTAGAAAGAGTTTTATGAATAAAACTGCTTGGTATATTTTTTAAAGGTATTACATCATCATTTTCCAAGGCTCTTCCTTCAAATCCACCAAGTTTTGACTTTATATTGGTAGAATAGCTTCCAAGGACTTTTGGTATGTCAAATCCTCCATGAATGGAAATATAATTTCTTACTCCTGATTTACAAAAATTCATTTTAACTATATCGCCATTTTTGATTCTGATACTTTCCCACATAGGAACTTCAATATCGTTCAATAATATTATATTATCTCCGCCGGTTATAGCTATACTACTATCACCACTAAATTCAATGGCTGCCCCTTTAAAAGTTGTCTCAATAACCGGGGCTTCCAATTCATTTCCAACTAAAATATTGGCCATTTTCGCAGAATATTCATCCATAACTCCAGAAGGAGTAACTCCGTATCTTTGATAACCAAATCTGCCTAAATCTTGTATGGTTGTCAGCATACCCTTATCTATAATTTTGATGCTTTTCATTTATTTACCTCCATTTTATCACGAATTACAGAATCGTATTCTTCCTTTGTAATTGGAATAAAACGTATATAATCTCCTGCATTTAATAAAAATGGATCTTTACTTTGAGGGTCAAACAGGTCTAAAGGTGTCTTTCCTATTAGCTGCCAGCCTCCCGGGCTTTCCATTGGGTATATACCTGTTTGAGACCCTGCTATTCCGACAGATCCAGCTGGAATTTTAAGCCTTGGTTTTGCAAGTCTTGGAGTGGCAATTTTTTCATCCATTCCACCCAGATATGGGAATCCTGGCGTGAATCCTAACATGTATATCAAATATTCTCCAGATGAATGTATTTTTATCACATCTTCAATTGAAAGACCGTTATGTTTTGCTACTTCTTCTAGATCTGGGCCAGCCTCCTCACCGTATAAAACAGGTATTTCTACTATATTAATTTTTTTTTCTTCAGAATCCCTTTTAGTATTTCCTGCTTCTACAATTTTCTCCTTTAACTTTTCAAATGAAATTTTTAAAGAATCATAGTGAACAATTATAGATCTATAAGTAGGAACAATTTCCCTTATAAAATCATAATTTAAATTATCCAACGCATCTGTAAGATTTCTTAATTCTCTATTGATATCTTTGGAGATTTCATTCCCAAATTCTATAACTATAGAAGAATCTCCTGCATACAAAAATCTCATAGTTCCTCCTTAGAAAATTTTGACTATATTTTTAAGTGAACCAAATGCAGCAATACTCATGAACAGCACAACAATCATACCACTATAAACCAACCATTTTGGATGTTTATAAGTACCGACTATGTCTTTTCTGAAAACAGCTAAAAGAATTGTTAAAAGGGTTAGTGGCAAAATTAATCCGTTTAATGATCCTGCAAGGATAAGAAGTTTAACTGGTTTACCAATTATAGCCATTACCACAGAAGAAAACATAATAAATCCTACAATAAAGTTTTTTTCATTCCTGTTGATAACCGGACTCAAAGTCTTTAGGAACGAAACAGAAGTATAGGCTGCTCCTACAATTGAAGTTAAAGATGCTGCCAATATAACAATACCAAATATTTTATATCCAATCATTCCTGCCCCGAGCTTAAATGCAGATGCAGGCGGATTTAGAGGATCTAAAATTCCTCCCTTTGTTACTACTCCCAATATTGCCAAAAACATTAGTACCCTTATTATAGATGCTAAGCTAACCCCTATAAGGGAGCTTTTATTGATGTCATCTAAAGATTTCTCGCCTTTTATCCCTGCATCTATCAACCTGTGTCCTCCGGCAAAAGTTATATAGCCTCCGATTGTTCCTCCCAAAAGGGTTATTAGTGGGAAAAATAGTTGACGTGGATTTTCAGGATTAAAAACTTTAGTAGCTAATTCAACAACTGGCGGTCTGGTAACAATGGCCATATATGCAATAACTGCAATCATTATTATTCCCAGTACTTTTGCAAATTTATCCATTATTTTTCCGGCATCTTTTGATATAAACAATACACTTCCTATGATACCTGCAAATAAGGCTCCAAATGTCAAGTTAGTACCGAATAATACATTAAATCCAAGAGCGGCTCCCCCAACATTTCCGATATTAAATGCAAGGCCGCCTAGAGATACCAACACAGCAATAAAATGCCCCAACCCCGGGAGGATCTTATTTGCAATATCTTGCCCCCTCATTTCCGAAACCCCGATTATTTTCCAAATATTAAGCTGGACAACCAGTGTTATAAAAATTGAAATAATTATGGGCAGAGCAAAATTCCCTCTGAATTTTTCTGTGAAAACTGCAGTCTGGGTCAAAAATCCAGGACCTACAGCAGATGTAGCCATTAAAAATGCTGCCCCCATTATTACTCCATTATTTGATTTTTTACTTTCCTCAAGAACGATTTGTTTATTCATAAGTATTCACCACCTGGGCTAGAGAAGTAACCTCTATACCTTCCTTTTCTAAAATATTTTTAATTGCTACAACAAATTCTAAAGCTTCTGGATTATCTCCATGTACACAAATTGAATGAGCGTCTATATCTATGTCTTCTCCTTCGATAGACTGAACTTTGCCCTCTTGAACCATTCTAAGGACTCTGTTTATAGCTATTTCTTTATCATGAATAACCGCTCCTGGAGCAGTTCTAGGAACCAATTTCCCATCTTTGGTATAAGCCCTGTCAGCAAAAACTTCAGAAGCTACTGTCAGACCCACTTCTTTACCAGCTCTTATGAGCTCACTTCCTGCAAGTCCAAGTAGTATTAATTTGTTATCCACTTCTTTTATTCCTTGAGCGATTCCAAGAGCAAGTGAGTAATCTTTAGCCGCCATATTATACATTGCACCATGCGGTTTTACATGCTGAAGTTTTAAACCTTCCGAATCTGTAAAAGCTTTTAGAGCCCCCACTTGATATTTAATATAAGTCTTCACTTCTTCTGGAGTAACATTCATATTTCTTCTACCAAAGCCCATCAAGTCAAAATAACCTGGATGTGCTCCG
The DNA here is from genome assembly GCF_041583315.1 of Ilyobacter sp. Lineage (NCBI taxonomy): Bacteria > Fusobacteriati > Fusobacteriota > Fusobacteriia > Fusobacteriales > Fusobacteriaceae > Ilyobacter > Ilyobacter sp. Next base: position 3,508 of record NZ_JBFHGC010000252.1, read on the forward strand.
ACTGCGACACCTTTTTTTTTGGATAAAGCAACTGTCTTTTCCATAATTACAGGGTCACCTGCATGCCAACCACAGGCAATATTTGCAGATGTAACTACTTTTAAAATCTCTTGATCCATCCCTATTTTAAAACTTCCAAATCCTTCTCCCAAATCACTGTTTAAATCCACTTTTTTCATGACGCCTCCTTCGTTTCTATTATTAAACCGATGGTTCATTTAATACCTGTTAAATATGTCCCTGAAATCCACCTTGTGTTCAAGGGATAGATTTTAGGGACATATGTTTCATAAAAAATCATATACTTTAATAAAAATACACTTTTCACTGAAAAAAGCATCTATATCCCGAGTATAGGTTACTTTATACTCATTGTCAATTTTTTTTATACAAGGCTTATTAAATATAGAATTTTAATAATAATTTACAAGGTAGAATCGATCTCTAAAAAACTATTTTCTCATAAGAAAGTTAAGTTGTTATCTAGAAATGAAAATGCAGTAAAACTAACCATAACTCAATAAAAGATGGTCTTGAGTTTAAAAGAAAATTGGAAGTAT
>NZ_JBFHGC010000253.1:0-4052 GCF_041583315.1 Ilyobacter sp.
ACTCGGAAAAATAATTAACTTCAAATTTTTTTCTCTCCAATCTCTCACCTTTTCAAAACTAAATTTGTTAATATCTTTGTTAAAATTGAAGTTCCTCTCTTTACAACTTTAAGGTTGTCAAAGGGTGTAAAAAAATTACAATCGTTCTTTTAAAAAGTCAACTCCAAGAACATCAAAAACACTTATTATAGTTCCTAAATTACAATTTTTACCATTTTTTAATTTTGTAATTATTTTAGACACAGCTTGCTCTGAAACATTTAAATTTTCTGAGATATACGCATTTGTAATTCCTTTTTCTTTTTTTAAAAATTCTATTCTTTCACCAATTTTAATCAGTGAATATTGTTTGTTATTCACTCAATCACCTCGAATTAAATTCTACAACCTTTAAGTTGACAAGTCAAGAGAGATTTGTCATTTTACAATTTTTCTAAAAATAAAAAAAGCCTCCATAATAGAGGCTCAAAATAACGCTATAAAATTTTCATAGTTAAAATTAAATATAATCTGGTACTTAAAAAGAACTTTCATCTTGTTCAGAGCTTACACAATTTCTTCCTTTTCTTTTAGATAAATAAAGAGCTTCGTCTGATCGTTTTATAGTCTTTTCTATTGCTTCTAATTTTTTATGTTGTGCCACGCCACAACTAATAGTTAGTTTTGAAATTTTTTTAAATTTAAAATGCTCAGTTTTATCACATAATTTTTCTGCTAGAGTTACAGCACCTTTGAGATCAGTTTCAGGTAATATTATCAAAAATTCATCTCCTCCGTGTCTACCAAAAATATCCTGTTCTCTTAAATTACATGATATTAAAGAGGACAATTCTTTTAAAACAGAATCTCCCATTGAATGACCATAGGTGTCATTGATTTTCTTAAAATGGTCAATGTCAAAATATATGACTGATAAAGGATTATCATTTCTATCTGAAATTTTCTTTAACAAATTAAATCTATTAATCATTTCATATCTATTATAAACATTGGTTAAGTCGTCTGTGGATGCTAGTTTTTTTAGTTTACTAATATTCAAGTCATTTTCCTGCATTGTAAAATGTATCCCTATAAAAATAAGAATAAATGAAATAACTTCTATAAAATCATAGGAAATTTGCCGTAATACTTCAGGATATTCATACATTTTACATAATAAACCTGAAAAATGTGAAAATAACAATAAAATTATTCCACTATTTAGAAAATGATAACTTTTTTTTGAGACAGTATGATGCTGTACTTCAATTAATACTAAAAGAATAAAAAATGTTCCAGCCATTCCTGTAAAGATATCAAATGTTTTTACTTTTTCATTGATTTCATAAAATTGATCTATAAAAAAACTATAACTAATTATTAAAATTGTAACAAATGAAATACATATTCTTTTTCTATTATTCATGACACCTCCAAATTTATTTTTTTATAAAATCAAAAGATTTTACATTATTTAATTATTTTCGTAAAGAAATTTTTTCCTTTTATTGGAGAAACTGCTATAAAATTTCATTATTTTATGGTGTCCGAATATAAAGCAATAGTATAAAAATTGACCAAAATTGTCAAGTTATAATTATATATATGTATTACAATACTTAAAGACGTCTAATTTTGTCACTTTTTTGATTGATATTAAAAATAAAATTAAAACAATAGAGTAACAATTACAAAGCTTAAAGTGGTTAATTGAAGTGATTAAACTATTGTAATTTGTTCCCTTTCGTAGTAATAATATAATACATAATTACAAATACAAAATGAGGTGTGATTTTGAAAAATTTTTTTAAAGACAAAATATACCAAAGTTATTTATCTGTTTTCAGTTTATTATTAATAGTTTCGATCTGCTTAATCGCTTTCTATCAATGTGATAAACAATTAATAGAAAAACATGCACTTAGGCATTTTTTTAATACTGTAATTACATTTTTATTTTCTATTCCATTGGTATCATCTTTTAGAAAATTACGATCAGAGCACCTATATTTAAAAAATAAGTCAAAAAAAATAGAATCTTTAGATTTATTAACTAGTGCATATAACAGAAAAGAAGGTTTGAAGATTCTTGAAGACCTCTCAAAATCGATGAAACAATCAGAGCGTTCTGCATCTATATGTTTTATAGATATCTTAAACCTAACCTATATAAATAATAAGTCGGGACTTCAAGCTGGGGACAACATAGTAAAAATAACAGTAAATATATTAAAGGACAGTTTTAGAAATAGTGATAAAGTTGTTCGTTTAGAAGGAAATAAATTTATGGTGATTTTACCAGACTGTTCACTTGCAGCTAAAAATACTCTTATAAAAAAACTTGAAAATAAACTTTCACTTTTTAACAAATTGAATAAAAAAAATTACTTTATTGAGCTTAATATTCTATACGTTGAGTATAAAGGAGAAGAGAAAGAAAGTTTTGTTAATAACTCTATCAATCGCTTAGCCTTAAATAAAAAAAATACATCTATTAATGATTCTGTTATGCAGGAAGAAATACTAGTAGGTATAAATAATAACGAATTTAAAACATTTTTTCAGCCTAAAATTTTTTCCAAGGATAAAAAAGTGCAGTTTGAAGCTCTTGTAAGATGGATTCACCCCGAAAAAGGCATGATTCCTCCAAGTTTTTTTATCCCTGTTTCTGAAACGTCTTTTCTTATCCATAGAATAACAGAATTGGTATTAAAAGATTCTCTAGAAGCTGCTAAAAAACTAAATACATGTATATCTGTAAATATTTCTCCATTATTTTTTGAAAAAGAGAGTTTTGTCAGAGATATAAAAAATATACTGGTGGATTCTGAATCAAGAAACCTAATAATTCTTGAGATAACAGAGCGATCTGCAATGACACATTCACTTTCTACTCTTGAAAAAATGAACAAATTAATAAATTTAGGAGTGAAATTTTCTATTGATGATTTTGGGACAGGATACTCCTCGCTAAGCTATTTAGAGAAATTTCCTATATCAGAGTTAAAAATTGATAGATCCTTCATAACCAATGTAGAAAAAAGCTCTATTAATTCATTAATAATAAGTTTTTCTGTAAAAGTAGGAGAATTATCCGGCTTCGAAGTTATTGCTGAAGGGGTTGAAACTAAAGAGGAAATAGAAAAATTAATCTCTCTTGGATGTCATAATTTCCAGGGCTATTATTTTGATAAGGCACAACCTCTAGAAGTTATCTTGAAAGATTATTCAAAAGATAAATATCTAAAGAAATTAGATTTTATAAACACAGAAAAGTCGGATTAAATTCCGGCTTTTTTATTTGAATGGACATTTTGAAGAAAAATATTAAAAAAAATTTATAAAATGATTCAATAAATAATTGTATACTGAAAGTAGTATATTTTTTGATTTTTTAAATAGTTTAAATTATGTAATAATTATGGAGGTTTATGTATGTTTAAAAGATTTATAACTTTATTTTTAATACTTTCAATCTCAGTTTTTTCAGAAACAATTACCGGTAAAGTAACCTATGTCAGTGACGGAGACACTATCCACTTAGTATCCAATAATCAGAAATACAAAATTAGATTCTATGGAATTGATACTCCTGAGAAGTCACAAAAGTTTGGACTGGAAGCCAAGGAGTTCACTTATAACAAGATCTTCGGAAAAACTGTTGAGGTTGATGCAAAGGATACTGACAGATATGGAAGAACAGTTGGGGTAGTTTACTATGACAAAGGAAAAGACCTTAATTTTGAACTGGTTAAGAACGGCTATGCCTGGTGGTATGAGCAGTATGCTAAAAATGATCAGCAGCTTAGAATGGCTCAGGAGTATGCTGAAAGGAATAACATGGGATTATGGGCACAATCTAACCCTATAGCTCCATGGGATTACAGGAAGGGGAATAAGAGTACAACCACTGCTGCATCAAACCAGGCTGTAAGCAATAGCAGTCAAAAGGTTGAAAGTGTGGTCTATATTACCAGGACTGGGAAGAAATATCATAGATCTTCCTGCAGGTATGCTGCCAAAGCTACCAGATCTATGCCTAGATCTGAAGCTGAGGCTCTTGGATATGTGGC
>NZ_JBFHGC010000254.1:0-4023 GCF_041583315.1 Ilyobacter sp.
CGGCTTTGTTTAGAGCATATCCTACTATAAATACTATAGCTGCAATCGCCAAGAATACCATTCGCCCTCCTAATGGGTTCGGCACAAACATCAATAATGCAATTCCGCATGCAAATGTCATTATTAGTTTACCTAAAATAGTTCTTTGATCACAGTCTATCCCTGCACACTCTATATCACAAGAAATAACCTCTGTATTCATGTTACCGAAGAACAGATTTACCTCTTCCTCTCTTTCTTTTGTTTTATATCCTTTAAAGAATAACTGCGTCATTAAGAAAAATCCTCCAGTTATAAATATATGCCCTGCTATCCCCAGAACTACTTTCAGATCTGAAGCTTCTCTTCCTGTAAAAGGAGTAGATAAACCTAATGTCTTTTCTACCAATTCCGGAGTTATGAGTATACCAGCCAGATAAGAAACTACTACTCCCACTGCTATAGTTGCCCAAGGTGCCCAGTCCGGAGTTTTTTTAATAAAGAACCCGAGTAATGAAGGCACCAACATTGGGAATGCCACTAATGACCCAATATACATAGTTGCATTAAAAAGACTTAAATGCTCTAATGATGCTAAAACTAAAGATACTAAGATTATTACAATTCCAAAGACTAAAGTTAACCACTTACCTACTTTCAACAACTCTTTATCTGTTGCTTTAGGTTTTAAAACTGACAGATAAAAATTCTTAACAACAATTCCTGCATTTCTATTTAGCGCAGAATCCATAGAAGACATCGTGGCAGAAAATATCGCAGCCATCATTAATCCAACCATACCTACCGGCATTTCATTTTTTACAAATATCAAGTAAGCCGCGTCTTTTACTTTTCCTCCTAAATTTTCTAGTCCCCATGTGGATATATCAGGATAATGCCCTGCCACATACCAAGATGGGAAAAACCATACTAACGGTCCTATCGCCATTAATATACAGGCTAATCCTGCTGCTTTTTTAGCATTCTTTGAATCCTTTGCTGCAAAATACCTATATGCTCCACCAACAATACTATTTGTGCTAAAGAATTGTTTCAACAGAATAAATACAATCCATACCACAAAGAGTGAAAAATGATTAACCCCTGTTCCCACTATTGGACGCGCCGGCATACTATCATGTAATAGTTGTGTGACTCCTCCACCTTTAACTATTGCTACTATTGTAGAGATCACAGTAACTGCCATTATCGTTACCATTTGCATAAAATCCGAGGCAATAACTGCCCAGGCTCCACCTGTCACCGACATCAACAAAACTACTCCACCCGTAGCTATAATTGTATAGGACATGGGAATGTTAAATACTGCCGCTACAAATATTGCCAATCCATTTAACCATATTGCAGCACTTAATATACTAGGAATAATATTCATCCATGTAAAAACTTGTTCATTAACTTTTCCAAATCTCAACCTTATTGCTTCCATAGGTGTGACTACCCTCAACTGCCTAAATTTTTCTGCAAAATACAGATAATTCATTAAGTACCCTACTGCATTTGCAAAGAATATTATCGTTATCGTCCATCCATCTGTAAACGCTTTTCCTGCTGCTCCTGTAAATGTCCAGGCACTGAATTGGGTCATAAAAGCTGTGGATCCAACCATCCACCATAACATTTTACCTCCGCCAGAAAAATAATCACTCGTGGAATTTGAGGCAAATTTCCTAAAGAAATACCCTATTGATATTAGAAACCCAAAATAAACTATAATTACACTGATATCTACTGACATTTTCACTACCTCCTGAATTTTTAAATTACACTTTTTAGAACTCCAAACTCAAAAGAAACATTCCGGTTTATTTCTATACAACTAGGATACTATCAATACACAATGAGATAAATATCTGATTTTTAAAGCAATAAAAAAAGGATATAGAATTTTACATCTATACCCTCAAGCTCTTATTTTTAAAGGCTTCTAAACGTATATATCATTTTTAATGTTAAAAATCGGTTATCCGATTTTTCTTCCTTAATCAGTTTTGTTTACAAAATATTTACCTGGAGGCAGTCCTTTTTCCCTTTTAAAATTATTAATAAAGGTCATTGTGTTTGTATAACCTACCATCAAGCTCAGATCTTTTATTTTTAATTCTTTGTCAGCATTATATAGTTCTATTGATTTTTCTATTCTGTATCTTCTCAGAGATTTATTAAAAGTCTCATTTTTAATCTTTTTATATAAATTACTCGCATATTGAAGTGTTACCCCCATGTATTCAGCAAAATCCAACAGTGAGATATCCTTGGCATAGTTAAGCATTATAAATTCATTTATTTTATCATTTATTAAGACGTTGGTGTTATTTTTTGGTTTTGGTAAGTTTTCCAATAGAGAATTAATTGTTTTTTCAACGTTTGCCTTTAATATTTCAACTGATTTTGATTCTGTAATTACATCTAATAAATGTTTATCAATACGTTTTTCTGACGGAATATCTTCCTGTATTCTCCTAATGGTATTATTGATTAATACCTTTAGCTTTTCAAAACTGTCACTAGATATTTTTCTCTGCTGAAAATTTTCATAAAAAATATCCTCATATAATTTATGAACGTCATCTATTCGCTTATCGATTATTTTGTTTATAAGTCTCTGCTCTACACCTATAGGGTAATAATAACCTTTTGAATTTTCATTGATATCCTCTTCCGATATAATTTTCCTCTCTTTTAATTTAAATTTGTTATCTAAAAATTTAACAAAATAATCACATTTATTATACAGTTCTTCTATTCTATACTCTTTCTCACTTAAAAAACCAGTTATTTCCATATCATATTTACCATCCAAATCATCTAATAAAACCATTAATTTTTCTTTATTTAAAGTCTCTTTCGGCATGAGTAAGGCTATGTGATCCCTGTCAATCAAAGAAAAATGGCCTTTTTTTTCCTCGGCATATTTTCTCATTTCTTGTTTAAAGGATATAATTTGCTCATCTGAGTAATCATTTATATCTGCATTCCCCAAAAAGAATTTATAGGTCTCTGTATCAGTTTTTATGGAATTATCCAGATCTTTGAATTTTATAATCCCTTTAAAAAAATCTATAAACCCTTTATCTTTTATATATTTGGTGGTTTTTTTGTTTATCTCTCTCAAGAGATCATTTTCTGTTTTCAATTTGTTATAGACTATATTCATAGAAGCTACAATATCATCCTCTTTACTTTGTTTATATCCAAAACTACTCATCACTTTCATGATCGGCTTATAAGCTATCCTGACCAAAACCCTGGTTAAAATTACTAAGATTATTAAATTTACAGATAGATATAACAATATCTCCTTTAAAAGTCCAGCTACTCGGTTTTTTTCTGGAGCAGCTGCTTCCATGTAATAAACCTGTATATCTTTCTGTGAAATATTCTTTTCCCCTATTATCTTCAACAGTTCACTCTCACTGGATTTTTCATCTATATTTATCAAGTTTCCGTCATATATAAGATACCATTTGCCAAACCTTTTATCCTCAACATTAAGTCTAAAAAATTTATCATTTATTGTCAGTATATAATAGACTCCTCTCCTTAAACTTGGCTTCACAAAATAATATTTTTCATTAGATTTGTGCCCCTTTACATTATAGATGTCCTCAGGTAAATTATTCTCCCTTATAAAGTCATCTAGCTCAAAGGTTTCATAGGCTCCTATTACATTTCTATTTCTTTCATCCAGCACCAATAAATTACTATCGTTTTTACTAAATATATAATAATCTGATTGCAATTTTTGTTGGATATTAAACATGGCTATAGGGTCAATTTCTTTTTTATAGGAAATTTCAGCTATAGACCGCTCTTCGTCATATTTTTTAGGAATATATGATAAAAAGGAAATCAGCTTCGACAACTCATTGAAAGACCTGGATTTAAATTTATCTCCTTCTTCTTTATAAGTTAATCTATCTTTTTTCCACTGGGTTTTTAAGCTATAGATAATATACATAGAACTTAAAGTAAATAGTATAATAAATATTATCTTTTCTATTTTTATCCCATTTTTTCTCA
>NZ_JBFHGC010000255.1:0-4017 GCF_041583315.1 Ilyobacter sp.
CGTTAAAAGAAACATATACTTCCTAGACATTTTGAAATTCTTGAACGTTTGGTTACTTTTCTTTCAAGAGAAAAGTGACAGAATTCGAATAAATTCAATAATTTAATTAAAAATAAAACTTATTTTATATGATCTCTTTACCACGTTTTTTATAATGAGTGTGCAGTAGTTTATGTGCTTTTTCTTTTCCAGGACCCTCTTTAAAGAAATTTTTATAAAGTTCCAAAACCCCTGGATTCTCATAGGATTTTCTGACGAGAGCTTTTTTATCCTCGCTATAGATAGCATTTGCCCTTTTAATTCTGATCTCCTCATTGGTGGGAATAGGTTGTCCTCCCCCTCCGAGACATCCCCCTGGACATGCCATAAATTCAATAAAATGATAGGTGCTGAATTCTCCACCACTTTTTATATTTTCGAGAACTCTTTTGGCATTGGACGTTCCGTGGCATATGGCTACTTTCAAAGTTTGATCTTTTAGAAATTCAAATGAATCTAACTGGCCTTTTAAAAGTTCCGGTACCTCTGAGATTTTATCTATTTTAATCTCTAGAGATTTTATATTTTCAAATCCCCTAACCTGTTTTATATCCCCGTATTCAAAGAGAGAATCTATTTTTTTACCTGTAACAAGTTCATAAAGAGTTCTGATAGCAGATTCCATCACGCCTCCGGTGGCGCCGAAAATAACTCCGGAACCGCTTCCTCCTGTGAAGGGGTCATCAAAGTCTGAATCTTCAATATTCGGAAGATCGATACCGGTTTCTTTAAACATTTTTGCCATTTCTCTTGTGGTGATACCATAATCAACATCTCTGTAACCTGACTGGCACATTTCAGGCCTGCCGGCTTCATATTTTTTTGCAGTGCACGGCATCAATGCTACAGTGACTATATCTTCGGGGTTGATTTTATTTTTTTCTGCATAATAAGTTTTAATAATGGTACCAAACATTTGCTGCGGACTCTTTGCAGTAGAAAGATGGTCTATTAATTCAGGATAGAAATGTTCTAGATACTTAACCCATCCCGGAGAGCAAGATGTGAATACAGGGAGTTTCATCTGACTGTCGCCCTCTATATTGTTATAAAGCCTTTTGATCAGCTCAGTTCCCTCCTCTATAATGGTGAGGTCAGCAGTAAAGCATGTGTCAAATACCTTATGAAAGCCGCAACGTCTCAGTGCAGTGTTCATTTTTAATGTCATAGGAGTACCAGGCTCTAGACCAAACTCTTCCCCTATACCAGCCCTAGGAGCAGGAGCGGTCTGTATAACTACATGCTTACCCTTTGTTTCCAGGGCATTCCACACAAGTTCACTGTCATCTTTTTCATAGAGAGCCGCAGTGGGACACCTGTTTATGCATTGACCGCAGTTTATACAGACTATTTCGTCCATGGGTTTATCACCAAAGGTGGTAATGGTGGAGTTTTTTCCACGTCCTTTGATACTGAATACACCCACCTCCTGAAGATCGATACAGCTTCTTACACACCTTCTGCAAAGAATGCATTTATCAAGATCTCTCATTATGGCATGGCTGGAGAAATCCACACCTTTTTTTCTCTTGTTTTCATGTCCGTAAGGATAAGAGTTTATTCCGTATTCCATTGCCAAGTCCTGTAGTTCGCAGTTTCCGTTTCTCACACAGGAATAGCATTCTCCCACATGATCTGCAAGCATTAGTTCGAGTACATTTCTTCTGGATCTACGTATTTTAGAGGTATTTGTTCTTATTTTTATTGGTTGTGAGATTGAATAAGAGCATGAGGCCTGCAGTGTCTTGAAACCCTCTACTTCCACGAGACATATTCTGCAGACTCCGGCAAGACAGAGGTCAGAGTGATTACAGAGAGTGGGGATTTTTACCCCTATACCTTTAGCTGCTTGTAGAATGGTTGTCCCTTTGGTTACCTGCATTTTTTTGTTGTCTATCTCTATATCTATCAGCTCTAGTTTGCATTCCTCGTCCTGACCTTCGCATGCGTCTCTCAGCATCTCAGTTTTAGGAACTCTGCATTTGTCTGCTTCACATTTGTTTATCATCAGTCCTGCACCTCCTCTGGGAGCCTTCCCAAAATCTCCTCTTTGAAGTTTTCCACAATTGATCTGAATGCCACTATGCTCAGCTGCCCCAGTCCGCATTTAGATGCCAGTTCTATAGTTTCACACAACTCCAAAAGTTTGTTCAGATAAGTCACCGAGCACTTTCCCTTCTTCAGAAGTCTGATTCCTTCTAATATCCTGTATGTCCCCTCTCTGCAAGGAGTACACTGACCACAGGATTCTTCCACAAAGAATTCCATAAAGTTTTCGGCTATATCAAGCATATCTCTCTTCTCGTTAAAAAGAATAATGGATCCTCCTGTAGAAGCAGCCTCAAAGGCAATTCTTTTTGAAAAATCATCTTTATGGATGCATTCACCTGCTGCTCCCCCGATCTGTACAGCCTTTATATTATCTCCTTCTGCGAGAGTCACTATTTTATCAATTGTTACCCCGAAAGGAAGCTCGTATATACCTTCGTTTTTACAATCTCCGGATATGCTGAAAAACTTTGTTCCCTTTGAATTGTCAGTCCCGTATTGCCCAAAGGACTCTACCCCTTTTTCACATATAAGATTGACATTTAAAAATGTCTCTACATTGTTTACAAGGGTTGGATAATTCATAAATCCTGTATCCACAGGATAAGGGGGTTTGTTTCTAGGTTCACCTCTTTTTCCCTCGAGAGATTCGATAAGGGCTGTCTCCTCACCGCAGATATAGGCTCCTGCTCCCATCTTTATCTCAATATCAAAAACCAGACCCTCACCTATTTTATTTCCCAAAAATCCAGATTTCCGTCTTTTTTCTATCTCCTCTTCCAGTAGTTCTTTCATGTAGGTGTACTCTCCCCTGAGATATATGAATCCCCTGGAGGCACCTATTACATAAGCGGCGATACTCATACCTTCAAGTACTCTTTGAAAATTTTTATGCAGTATATACCTGTCTTTAAAAGTACCGGGCTCTCCTTCATCAGCATTGCATACGATGAATTTTTTCTCTTTCTTTTCCTCTTTTGCCAGCCGCCATTTAAAACCTGTGGGAAATCCGGCTCCTCCTCTTCCCCGCAGGTTGGATTTTTCGATATCCTCCAAAATGTCATTTTTATCCCTTTTCATAGTCTTGATCAGAACACTTCCAGGAACAAAATTTTCCTCCAAAAGAGGGCCTTTTTTTACTACTTTGGAGACTAGAGGAGTTTTGTATTCTTTTCCCACCACTCCTCTTTTGCACGACTGTATAATAAGAGGTATATCAGAGGATTTCACTTTGGATATAAGTATGTCGTTTACCAGCATGGCAGGCCCCTGGTCACACATTCCCAGGCAATTACAGTATTCCAAAGAGAATAAACCGTCATGGGTGGTTTCTCCAAAGGATATTTCCAGCTCGTTGTTTAGCTGCTTTGCTATCCTGTCTTTTTCTTTCATGTGACATGATATTGTCCTGCATAGACGGATGACATATTTCCCGTGTTTTTTACCGGATTTCAGAAAGTCATAAAAAGTTGACACCCCGTAGATTTCACTAGGATGTATTCCTACTGCAAAGGCCAAAGTCTGCATGGCATAAAGGTCTATCTCCCCGTATTCTCTGCTTATTTCTTCAAGCACAGGCAGTATTGCGGCCCTATCCCCACCATTTTTAGAGACCAAGAACTCTATTCTTTCCTTCAGTTCTTCCCTCCCCACTCGGTTCATAGCATACCTCCTTTAAATTTTTTATATATTAAATATTAAAAGTGCAGAGTGTAAAATTCAAACAAAAAATAAACTGTTAGTATTATTAGAAAGTTAAGTTTATATTCCTACATTGATATATTTTTATTTTCAAATTGAAATTAGTTTTATATTTTCTAAAAGAAAAATTTGATCTGAAAATAAAAAAACTGCCGGTGTCGTAAGAAAAAATTAATTTTCCCAATGACATCGGCAGAAGTTTAAAATTGGATAAGAGTTTTTTATAAA
>NZ_JBFHGC010000256.1:0-4009 GCF_041583315.1 Ilyobacter sp.
TCGCAGGGCTTATACAGGAAATAACCAGCACTCAGCCGTCCTACAGAATAAGTTCCGCAGGGAACCGAGGACTGTAGCTCACAAAGGCGTTAAAAGAAACATATACTTCCTAGACATTTGAAAATTCTTGACCTTTTGGTTACTTTTCTGTCAAGAGAAAAGTAACAGACTTCTGTGTAAATTCAATAATTTAACTTAATTAAAGACATCAACAAAGAACAGCAAATAGATTTATGGTATAATTACTTTTAGAGGTGAATATAAATATATGGATAACAGAGGAATAGGGGTTTTCGATTCTGGATTCGGAGGCCTTACAGTGGTAAAAGAGATAAAAAAAGTACTTCCCGGAGAAAAAATATATTATTTCGGGGATACAGCGAGACTGCCTTACGGGTCAAAATCAAAGGAAAATATAATTCATTATTCTTTAGAGATAGCCGAATTTCTGAAAACTAAAAATATAAAAGCCATTGTTGTGGCCTGTAACACTGCATCTGCATTTGCTCTAGAGGAACTGAAAAAACATTGTACATTCCCTGTGATAGGGGTAATAGAAGCAGGAAGCAGAAGGGCTCTGGGGATAACTAAGAACGGAAAAGTAGGTGTCATAGGAACGAAGGGAACTGTCTCCAGCGGAGTCTATGAGAGGTCTCTTTCCCTTGGAAGAGAGGGTATAGAGGTCTATTCTAAACCTTGTCCTCTTTTTGTGCCGCTGGTGGAAGAGGGAATGATACAGGACGAGGTTACGGAAATAATGATAGACAGGTATTTAGGTGAGTTTAAAAACAGAGTGGATTCTCTCATCATGGGGTGTACGCACTATCCACTTCTGGAAGAAGAGATAAAAAGATATTTTGAAAAACATGATGTGGAAGTTGTAAATCCTGCTGTGGAGACTGCTCTTGAATTGAAAAAACTTCTGGCAGACAAGAACCTTATCTCAAAGAAGAACAGAGGCGACATAGAGTTTTATGTGAGTGATTCACCAAGCCATTTTAAAGAGCTGGGTGAGATGTTTCTAGGAGAGAAAATAGATAAGGTGGAAAAAATAAATATAGAAGATTATTGGAGAGGGTAGAATGTTTGAATATCTCAAAGGGGAACTGTCGTTAAAAAAACTGGAATATGCTGTAATAGATATAAACGGAATAGGATACAAGGTGAATATCTCTCTTAAAACATACGAGAAACTGGTTTTGGGAGAGGAAACAAAACTCTATATATATAACTATATAAGAGAAGACATGTTTAAACTTATAGGATTTGCAGAGGAGAAAGAGAGGAACCTCTTTGAAATCCTCATAAATGTAAACGGTATAGGGGTGTCTCTTGCCCTAGCCATACTTTCTACATTTGATGTAGAGGATATACGGGATATTGTGGTGAGAGAAGATGTAAAACTTTTGACCAGGGTCCCAAAACTTGGGATAAAAAAAGCACAAAAATTAATAGTGGATGTGAAGGATAAGCTGAAAGGTCTGCAGTTTGAAGAAGGATCATCCGGAGGAAATTCGGTAAAAAGTCTGCAGATAGAGGAAGAACTCTACATGGCTTTGGAGTCTCTGGGATACAGTCAGAAAGATATAGAAAAACTCATTACGAGGGAAGATATTATGGCTTACGAAGGTATAGAGGAAGCTATAAAAGATGTACTGAGAAAAATACAGAGCAAGTTTTAGAGTGGTAAACTAAGAATCGAGTTTTTTTGAATTTTTTTTATTTGATACAGGATTCTGTTTTACTGAGACAGATAAAAATTGATTTGAAACGTGAAATTTTCAAGGGGTAACGGCTAAAAAAAGCCGTTACTCCTTTTTTTGTTTTGGAATATATCAGGAATTGGTACTGGAAATATTATATTCCAGATAAAAAACGATAGAGTTTTAAATGTCGGTATGATAGATATGTTAAGTTTTTAAATCGTTACCGTAAAGGAAATTCCAGGTAACAGCGTAAAATGTAGAAAGTATACTTCTAGAATTTTTTTATATTTGTTGCAATAGTTTTCTTAAATTTATTATACTTTCTCTTATTGAGGATATACGGTATAAAATTAAAAGGAGTGGGATAATTATGAAAGTTATCATTTTAGCAGGGGGATGTGGAACAAGATTGTGGCCTTTGAGCAGAGACCATTATCCAAAACAGTTTATAAAAATAAAAAAAGAAGACCCTTCTCTTTTTCAGGAAACATTTGAAAGAAGCCTTCTGATTGCAGAGATGGATGATATATATGTAGTGACAAATGAAAAATATAAGTTTCTGGTAATGGGAGCTATAGAAGAATTGGGATATGAATATAATGAATCCAATATTTTTGTAGAACCTGAGGCCAAGAATACCCTTCCGGCTGTTTATGCCGGTGTGCACGGGATTTCCAAAGAACAAGACACTACAATTGTGGTGTTTCCTTCTGACCACAGAATATTGAGATCAGAGGATTTCTCAGAGATTATTAAGTCTTCAGAAAGCTTGGCAAAAGATCATATAATAACATTTGGAATAAAGCCTGACAGCCCCAATACAGGGTACGGATATATCTCCCCTGCAGGTAAAAAATTAAATGGGTATATTGTAGAGAAATTTCATGAAAAACCGGATTATGAGACGGCTTTATCTTACATTGAAAAAGGGTATTTCTGGAACAGCGGGATATTTATGTTTAACTCTGGTTTTTTCACAAATGAAGTCAAAACTTATGCCAAGAATATCTATGAGGCATTTGATACAAGTACAGACATGAAGGAAGCTTTTTCAAAGATTGAAACCAAGGTTTCTATGGATTACGGAATAATGGAAAAAAGCAACAAGATAGCTGTGGTTCCTGTGGATATAGGCTGGAATGATCTGGGAAGTTTTGATTCCTTTTATGATGTATACAAGAGAGATGAAAATGATAATATTGTAGAACCTGAAAATATTGTTATTGACTCAAAAAATAACTATATCTATTCTGAAAAAGGTAAACTTGTTGCATCTATTGGGGTTGAAGACCTAATTATAGTAGATAACAGAGACGCTCTTTTGATATGTAAAAAAGAACAGTCACAAAAGGTGAAACAGGTGGTAGACACCCTTAATTATAGAAAAGATTTAAGATCTCAATGCCATGTAAAGGAGTACAGGCCTTGGGGGCATTCAAAAGTTCTAGAGGAGGAAAAAAATTCATTCAAAATTAACAGGTTAGTAGTTGGGATAGGAAAAAAACTCAGTTACCAGATTCATTATCACAGAAGTGAGCACTGGGTGGTTGTGAAGGGAATGGCTAAAGTGATTCTTGAAAATGGAGAAAAACTTGTTTCTGCAGGAGAGAGTATTTTTATAAAACCCGGGGAAAAACACAAGCTGGAAAATCCAGGGAAAGTCCCTCTGGAAATTATAGAGGTACAGATGGGAGAATATCTGGAAAATGATGATATTATCAGATTAGATAATTGATATAGATTTAGGCACTCGTGAGAGTGCCTAAAATTAATGGATATTATATTCCTTTTGTTGTTTCTTGAAATACAAAACTGAACTGCCAAAGAACCATAAATCTAAATTGAGACAAGCCTAATATTTATTGGTGAAAATTTTTATATCTCTATTTTTTTGTAAGTCTAGTTATTGTGGTATCTTCAATGGATTTCCATCCTTGTCAATGGCCACATATACTACAGTAGCTTCTGTTACTTTTACACAGGCCTTTTCATATCTATTTCTTTGGGCACAGACAACGACTTTTACAGTAATAGATGTGGTACCTATTTTTTCTATTTTCCCATAACATGTAACCAGATCCCCCACATAGACAGGTTCTTTAAACATGAAGTCAGTTACTTTTACAGTTACAATCCTACTCTGAGTCCTTTGTGACGCTACCACTGCTCCTGCCAGATCCACCTGTGCCATAATCCATCCTCCAAAGATATCTCCTGCTGGATTTGTATCTCCTGGCATTGCTACCAAACGTAGAGCCGGCTCCATCTCATTTTGAAATCCCGTATATTCCATACTCATATAA
>NZ_JBFHGC010000257.1:0-4004 GCF_041583315.1 Ilyobacter sp.
CTATTCCCACCTGTTTTCTCTCGCTAAACTCAAGCCCGTGTTTATCTGTCCGAAACACACTGTCATTATAGTAAAATTTTCCTCTGTTTGACTGAGTGTCAGAGAAATATTTTACCACAGGCAGGGTCATATCCGGTCTGAGTACATACAGATCACCCTTTGGATTTATAATCTTTAGAAGATTCCCCTCACTTATGATATCTTTGTTTGCAAAGTATGTTTCATACTTCTCAAATGCATTTAGTCTTATCTTGTCGTACCCGTATGATTCGAATACTCTCTCAAGATCCATTACAAATTCCTCTTCTTTTCTGTAATTCTTCATATTCCCCCCCTAAAAAAAATACCCGGATACATTTTAGTATCCGGGTACTCTTAAAAAAATTCTTAGTTTCAAGAAATGTTTCATCATCATCCCAGATACAAACCTAGATTTTCGTTGCACGAAACAGGTCTGTATCTTAAAAGATTACAAACCTTGTCAGCAGTGATGATGGTGATGGAAAACTGTAAAAGTTTTTCTAAACATTTCTATTCCTCCTAAGATATTATGTACAAGTTTTGTGTATTATAGCACCATCGGAGAATATTGTAAACCCGTTTTTTACCAGATACCTTGATTTATCTCTGATTTTTAATATATGTCTTTGTGTAGGATAGGAAATTAAATGGTGTATAAATAAGCTAGGTTGATGTTTAATTAATAGAAAAAGAACTGACTTTATTCAAAGGTCTAAAAATATTTATCAAGAATGAACACGAATAAAAACTAGGAAAAAATATAAAAAGGGGGAATTATGAAAAACTCTACAAAAACCCACGAAAAGGGTCGATTTGATATAAGTAACTGTAAAACAACTATGAAAGCAGTTGTTACAACTGGAAACGGTGGTTATGAGAAACTCGATTATTGCGATGTTCCTGTGCCGAAGCTTGGAGCAAATGAAGCTCTTTTACAAGTTCTCGCTGCCGGAGTAAATAACACTGAGATAAATACTCGTCTCGGCTGGTATTCTTCAAAAGTCACAACTAGTACAACTTCACTTGCCACTGATGAAGCAGAGAAAAAAGAAGCGAAAGCTAGTGAAGACGGAGGGTGGAATGAATCTACACCTTTTCCTTTTATTCAGGGGACTGATTGCTGTGGTCGTGTAGTGGCTGTCTCTCCAGGGGTAGATAAAAAGTTATTAAATAAGCGTGTTTTGGTTCGTTCCTGCATGCGTAGTAAGGGCTGGGATTCATTGGAAAACATCTGGATGGCGTCTGATTTTGACGGTGCTTTTGCTCAATTTGTAAAAGTACCTGTAACGGAGATTTTTCCCGTGGACTGCGACTGGAGTGATGCAGAGTTGGGCACAATTCCGTGTGCCTACGGGACTGCTGAGAATATGATTCATCGGGCAAAGGTAAAAAAAGGAGATCATGTGCTCATAGCGGGGGCTTCAGGTGGCGTCGGCTCTGCAGCTGTGCAGTTGGCAAAGCGAAGAGGAGCTACTGTGATAGCTATTGCAGGAAAAGCAAAACTCGAAAAACTTCTTGAGATAGGTGCAGATAGAGTTATTTCACGAGACGAAGATATTATAGAGGCTTTAGGGGAAAAATCCATGAATATTGTAGTTGATAATGTTGCAGGGCCATCTTTTGGTAAGATGCTCAAAGTGCTGAAGAGAGGAGGGAAATTCGTATCTTCCGGTGCCATTGCCGGCCCCATTGTGGAGCTGGATATGCGTGATTTTTATTTAAAGGATCTGACATTGATTGGCTGTACTGCATGGGATGAGCCTGTTTTTCCAAATCTTATTTCTTATATTGAAAAAGGTGAAATTAAACCTCTTCTGGCGAAAACCTTTCCATTGGAAAAAATTGTTGAGGCACAAATTGAATTTACTGAAAAAAAACATGTGGGTAAATTTGTATTGATACCTCCTCAAATAGATGATGTTGATAGATATTTAAATAGAGAGTAAATTAATGGTCCAGAATATAATTGATACCTGCTTTTGAGAAGCACAATATCTTTTACTGATACAAATTGATAGCATAGTTCATAAATAATTATTTATTCAAAAATAAAAGGGGGATGGAATATGCCTAAATTTATATTCAGACTGATTTTAATACTATCGATTAATTTTTTCATGTATTTCTACGTGATTTTAAAGGTGGCTTCATTTTTTAATGTAAAAAACAAAGTTTCCCTCTTTATACTTGCCTTAATTATATCTGTTATGATAATACCGGCCACGGTTCTCATAGGTAAAAATAACAATATTCTGACTCAGTGGTTTTACAAGACTGCCGGGATTTTGATGGGTGTTTTTTTTCTCACCTTTGTATGCCTTGTGCTTTCCAGGATACTTGGGATAGTTCTCAGAGTTCCAGTGAAAAACATTGAGATAGCAGCTCTGGGAGTGGCATCTGTACTGATCATATACTCTATTGAGAATGCTAAAAACATTACTGTTGAAACTGTAAAAATAAATGATTTCGGAGAAAAAATAAAGGTTGTCCAGATAAGCGACCTTCATCTTTCGTCAGAATCTTCCAACGGACTTTCTGAAATAGTAAAAAAAATAAACCTTTTGAATCCTGATATAGTCTTAATAACCGGTGATATGGTCTCCCAGGATACCCCTATAACAGAAAAAACCTTCCAGTCCTTTAAGAACCTCAGTGCAAAATCATACTTTGTAACTGGAAATCACGAACACTATATAGATTCTGATAAAATCTCAGAAATAATAGAAAACTCAGGAGTGAAGGTTTTGAGAGATGAAGTGGATCTTTTTATGGGAGTCCAGATTGCAGGGCTAGAGTATCGCTCTGACAGGAAGATGGCCATGGAGGCCCTGTCCGGTCTGGAGCTGACAGGTGATAATCCGGCTCTC
Organism: Ilyobacter sp.; assembly: GCF_041583315.1. Lineage (NCBI taxonomy): Bacteria > Fusobacteriati > Fusobacteriota > Fusobacteriia > Fusobacteriales > Fusobacteriaceae > Ilyobacter > Ilyobacter sp. The sequence continues at coordinate 2,889 of NZ_JBFHGC010000257.1, forward strand.
CTCATGAACCACATTCCCCTTGACCACGGCGATGAGAGGATAAGACTGACTGTGAGCGGGCATACCCATTACGGACAGATAGTTCCTTTCAACCTTTTAGTGAGGCTTACCACCAAATATATAAAAGGTCTCTACAAGCTTGATAATGGCTATATCTACGTATCTCCTGGAACAGGGACATGGGGTCCGCCAATGAGACTGGGTTCTAAAAATGAGATTACTCTGTATGAATTGAGATAAAAACTCATATGAACAGATGTGATCTGACGGTACATCTTTGGGAGGATTTTATGAAGAAGAAATTTAAAATTTTGAGTTTTTCTCTGAGTGCACTAATATTTATAACTGCAATAATTTTAATGGAAAAAGAGCTTTCAAATTATAGCTATACTGACATTAAGAATGCAGTTTCAGAAATAAAGGGAGATATGATTTTTTTATCTGTTTTGCTGTCAATTTTAAGCTATACACTTTTGATTTTTTTAGATTCCCTTGCCCTGAGGTATACGGGATTAAATTTTGAATATTATAAAATAATTTTTGTATCCTTTGTCAGCAGGGCTTTTGGAAATAATCTAGGAATTTCAGCCCTCAGTTCTTCTGCCATAAGGTTCAGATTTTATTCCCTATGGGGGGTTCCCTATAATAAGATAATAAAACTGATTACATTTTGCTACTCCACCTCATGGATAGGACTTATTGCCACAGGAGGTTTTGTCTTTACTTTTTGCCCTGTGACAATCCCCTATAAATTTAATTTTTTCATGAAGGATAACAAAAACATAGGGATAATTTTTATAATACTGACCCTGGGCTATCTCATGTTTTCAATGGGGTCAAAATATATAAACTGGTCTTTTGAATTACCTTCACTGCCTATTGCTTTTATTCAGATATCTGTATCGGTATTTGAGTGGAGTGTCGCCGGGAGTGTACTCTATGTTCTTTTACCCGGTTCATCTAAAATACATTTTCTTACTTTTATATCTATATTTGTAACTGCACAGTTTATTGGGATTATAAGCAACCTGCCGGGAGGTATAGGGGCTTTTGAATTTATTATGATCTCTTTTTTATCTCAGTTTATCTCTGTCCATGAAATACTGAGCGGATTGA
>NZ_JBFHGC010000258.1:0-3996 GCF_041583315.1 Ilyobacter sp.
ACTTTTTTGCTTCAAATACCTTTGCCTCAGAGCTCATAGCTCCTAAAGGAAATCCCACTACCGCAGCTATCTTTACATCTGTTCCTCTTAGTTCCTCTGATGCCAGAGAGACATAACACCCGTTTACACACACAGAAAAGAATCCGTACTCTTTTGCTTCCTGACAAAGTTTCACAATATCTTCTTTAACTGTTGTGGCTTTCAATACTGTGTGGTCAATATACTTATTAATTTTCATCTGTTATCCCCCTATAATTTCCAAAATTATATCCTGCTTCTCTGTTTTATTTTCAGAGATTACAACTGCTTCTGCAAGAGTCTCCAAAACTTCTTCTCTAAGGTTTCCGTTGTGGAATATATCCAGAATGGCATCGCCTTTTTCTAGCTTATCTCCCACCTTGGCGCACATCACTATTCCCACAGAGTGGTCTATAATATCATCTTTGGTAGCTCTTCCTGCTCCTAGCATCATCGCAGCTCTTCCTATAAGCTCTGCGTTAAGATGCTCTATATATCCTGATTTTGAAGCAGAGAATACGTCTTTTTCCTTTGCTGTAGGAAGGAGTGAGTAATCGTCACATACATCTGGATTTCCCCCGCTTCCTTTTATGAACTTTTTCAGCATTTCAAGAGCCTGACCGTTTTCAATAATCTCTTTTACTCTTTTTTCCCCGGCCTCAATGCTAGGGACATCCCCTTTCATCATAAGTGCCTGAGCTGCAAGGGTATATACAAGTTCGGTAAAATCTTCCGGTCCTTTGCCTTTCAAAGTCTCTATAGCCTCTATAACCTCTAAGGAGTTACCTACAGCATTTCCAAGGGGCTGGTCCATATTAGTAAGAAGACATACTATATTTCTGTCAAAAGACTTTCCCAGTTCATACATGGTCTTTGCAAGGTCCCTGGCCTGGGTAAGATCTTTCATGAAGGCACCTGAGCCCACCTTTACATCCAGTATTATGGCATCTGCGTGTACAGCAAGCTTCTTCCCCATGATTGAGCTGGCTATGAGAGGTATACTCGGCACAGTGGCTGTGACGTCTCTCAGGGAATAGAGCTTTTTATCTAGGGGAACTATCCTGTCTGAATACCCCATTATCCCAGTGCCTGTTTCATTCACTAGTTTTACAAGTTCTTCCTTTGTCTGGGAAAATTTAAATCCATCTATAGACTCAAATTTATCTATGGTCCCCCCAGTATGACCGAGACCCTTTCCTGAAAGTTTGGCAGTTCCCATACCCAGGGCTCCAAATATAGGTGCCAGGGCTATTGTCGTCTTATCTCCGACTCCTCCTGTAGAATGTTTGTCCACCAGAAATTTGTGGGTCCCAGGAAAATCTATCGTATCACCTGAATTAATCATTTTTTCAGTAAAAAATTTTAGCTCATCAGTTGTCATCCCGTTAAAGTAAACTGCCATCAAAAAAGACGACATCTGGTAGTCAGGTATATTTCCGGCCAAGTATTCTCCCAGTAAAAAATCTATCTCTTTTTTCGAGAGAATCTCCTTGTCCCTCTTTTTTTGTATTATATCAACTGCCCTCATAACTTACCTCCCTTAAATAGAAGCTTACAATTTATTATACATTTTTTTTAAATTTAACCTGTTTTTTGTATATTTTATCTCAAAAATATGATATAAAATTCTAATATAAAAAAATAGGACAGGTGGCCATTTATGATAAATAATTTAAATAAACTTGAAAACTATATCAAAAAATTTGAGCTGGAAGAAGTTTTTCCTTCTGAGATCAGACGTTTCCTCAAAATAAAGAAATATGCCAAGGGAGAGATAATATTCAATGCTTACAAACCGGTATTGTATATCTATTTTTTAGTGGAAGGCCTCGTAGAGATAAACAGTATCATGATGTCAGGAAACAAGCTTTTTATAAACAACCTTTTCCCCCTTGAGCTTATAGGAGACCTAGAATATATGAATAACCAAGACGCCATGTTTGACGTTGTTGCAGCTGATGCCTCTACAGCTATTCTTCTTCCCTTTGATGTCGCAAAAAAATATCTGGAAGAGAACCCAAAATTCTGGAGGCTTCTGGCTATAGAGTGCAATAAAAAACTTCTTAGGACAAACAGAGCCATAATACTAAAGGGGAGCTATTCATTGAAAACAGTTCTTGCAAATCACCTTATAAAAAACAACTATGAGATCAACTTTAATTCACTGGTAGACTTGGCTGCACAGCTCAATGTGAGCTACCGAAACCTCTCAAGAGTTATAAAAATTCTTTCTGAAGAGGGGATAATAAGAAAAGACAGAAAAAAAATAATAACCCTCAAAAGAGAAGAACTAAAAAACTACTCAGTTAACATCTAGAATTTTTTTTAAAAAAACAGGCTGCCGGATAAGAGAACGGCAGCCTTAAATTTTTTATTTATTTTTTTCATTTTTCTTGCCATGGACATTCGTTTTGTTCAGTACATTTTTTACCCATTTCATTACTTTGTCTTTCTTGCTACGTTTTCTATGAGTATATTCCAATACCGTTTCCACAAGAAAATCTATATCCTCCTCACTGTGGTTGGAGCTCAGGGAAATCCTTATTCTCGGTGTTGTGACTGTTGGCTTTCTTATTGCCGGGGCCATTATACCATGATCTTTCAGAAAAATACTGAGCCCCAGTGTTTCCTCGTTGTCTCCCACTACCACAGGTACTATTTGAGTAGAGCTCTCCAGTGTCTCTATTTCCGCTTCCTTCAGTTTAGCACGGAGATGGTCACCTAAATATTTCAGATGCTTTCTTCTCTCTTTTTCGTTCTTTGTCAGCTTCATAGCTTCTAAACTTGCTGCCACCACTACCGGTGGCATGGATGTGGTGTATATAAGACTCCTGCAGTGGTTTACCAGGTAGTCTATGACCTCTTTTGAGGCTGCCACATAGGCTCCCTGAGATCCATAAGCCTTTGAAAAGGTACCCATATTTATATCTATCTGTTCCAGTATATCAAGCTCCTCAGCCAGACCCAGACCATTTTCTCCCAGTACTCCGCCACCGTGGGCTTCATCTATCATGAGAGTAACATCATATTTTCCCTTGAGTCTCACCATCTCTTTTAGGTCAGCTTTGTCTCCGTCCATGCTAAACACGGAATCCACAACAATCAGGGCCCTTTTATAACCTTTTCTGAACATTTTAAGTTTATTCTCCAGGTCCTTCATATCATTATGTCTAAATCTCATCATTTTGGCTCCGCTCAGTGCTATACCGTCATAAATGCTTGCGTGATTTAGCTTGTCACAAAAGACCACGTCATTTTTCCCTACTATAGTGGATATTATACCAAGATTGGCATCATATCCACTGTTAAAAATAAGGGAAGCTTCTTTTCTTTTTTCTAATGCAATAAGTTCTTCCAACTCTTTATAAAGATTTGCAGTCCCTACAACTACACGGCTGGCTCCACTTCCCATTCCGTATTTTTCCAGGGCATCTTTGGCAGCTTCTATTATTCTCACATCATCTCTGAATCCTATGTAATTACTAGAAGAAAAATCCAGGTATTTTTTCCCTTCCATCCATATATATTTTCCCTCTAATTTTTCTATATTTTTAATCTCTCTGAAAAGCCCTTCTCCTTTTAAGGAAACCAGCTTTTCTTTTATCTCTTTCATCATACTTGACCTCCGTTAGTCCACATCTGTCAGAAACAGATTTTTCACTGCTATAACTAAAGTATAACCTCTTGTTCTTTTTTTGTAAAATCTTTAAATTAACTTTATTTATCTCATAAAAAAAGAAGCCCTCTAAGGCCTCTTATTTATTTACTATTTTAGCCAAAACTCCATTAATAAACTCGTGAGACTTTTCTTCACCATATTTCTTAGCAAGTTCCACGATTTCATTTATGACTATTTCATACCCTACGTCTTCTTTTAATAGCTCATATGTTGCAAACTTTAAAAGAGTCCTTTCTACATTTCCTATCCTGTCTAAAGTCCATCCGGTCATATTTTCCTCAATGGTCTTTTGGATTTCA
>NZ_JBFHGC010000259.1:0-3984 GCF_041583315.1 Ilyobacter sp.
AGAGGTAAGACTATCTCTTCTAGAAGCAGATGTAAATTATAAAGTCGTTAAAGAGTTTGTAAACAAGATAAAAGATAAGGCTGTAGGGGAAGAGGTAATAACCGGAATAAACCCAGGACAGCAGTTTGTAAAAATAGTAAATGATGAACTTGTAGAACTTCTGGGAGGTACGAATGCCAGGCTTACAAAGTCGGCAAAGAACCCTACAGTTATAATGCTGGCAGGACTTCAAGGGGCAGGTAAAACTACTTTTGCTGCAAAACTTGCAAAATTCCTCAAGAAAAAAGGTGAAAGACCTTATATGGTAGGAGCCGATGTATACAGACCGGCTGCCATGAAACAACTTCAGGTTTTGGGAGAGCAGATAGATGTTCCTGTATACATTCAAGAGGGAAGCAAGGATGCCAGAGGGATATGTAACGATGGACTCAATGCTGCAAAAGAAAATAATGCAACTTATGTTATTCTAGACACTGCAGGAAGACTTCATGTAGATGAATCTCTCATGCAAGAACTCAAAGATATAAAAAAAGCCACCAGGCCTCAAGAAATACTGTTAGTAGTAGATGCTATGATAGGTCAGGATGCAGTAAACTTAGCAGAATCATTTAATAATTCATTGAATATAGACGGTGTTGTCCTTACAAAATTAGACGGAGACACAAGAGGGGGAGCAGCCCTTTCAATAAAGGCAGTTGTAGGTAAGCCTATTAAGTTTATAGGGGTCGGAGAGAAGATAGATGATATAGAGCTATTTCACCCTGAAAGACTTGTCTCAAGAATATTGGGAATGGGAGATGTGGTGTCCCTTGTAGAAAAAGCTCAAGAAGCTATCAACGAGGATGATGCGAAATCTCTGGAAGAAAAAATAAAAAATCAGAGTTTCGATCTGGAAGATTTTTTAAAACAGCTCCAGAACATAAAAAAGCTGGGACCTCTAGGGGGCATACTGAAAATGCTTCCAGGTGTAGGTCAGATAGGAGATCTCGCTCCTGCTGAAAAAGAGATGAAAAAAGTAGAGGCTGTCATACAGTCTATGACGAAAGAAGAAAGAAAAAAACCTGAAATCCTTAAGGCCAGCAGAAAAAAGAGAATAGCTAAAGGAAGCGGCGTAGAGGTTTCAGATGTAAATAAACTTTTGAAACAGTTTGACCAGATGAAGCAGGTTATGAAAATGTTTAGTAACGGAAACTTTCCACAGATACCGGGAATGACTGGTGGAAGAGGAAAAAAGAAGTTTCCTTTTTAAAAAATAAATAGATGGCTAAAAAAAAATAAAAATTAGATTAAGAAGGAGAAGTGAAGAAGATATGTTAAAATTAAGACTGACTAGAATGGGAAGAGCTAAGAGACCTACTTACAGAATAGCTGCAATGGAAGCTTTAACAAAAAGAGACGGTAAGGCAGTAGCTTACCTTGGAAACTACTTTCCATTAGAAGATTCTAAAGTAGTACTAAAAGAAGAAGAGATCATCAAGTACCTATCAAATGGTGCTCAGCCAACAAGAACAGTAAAAAGCATACTTGTAAAAGCAGGAGTATGGGCTAAATTTGAAGAATCTAAGAAAAAATAAGTCTTTCTAACACACGGTTAATTCCGTGTGTTTTTTTTATCTAAAACACTTGACTCTAAAATAAAATTGATATATTATATCCTTGTGACAGTTAGCAGTCTGTCGCAGAGAGTGCTAATAAAATATGAAGGGAGGGATACGCATGACAATAAGACCTATAGGGGAAAGAGTACTTGTAAAACCTATAAAAATGGAAGAAAAAACAGCAAGCGGACTCATTATTCCCGGAGCAGCTGATAAAGATAAACCTAACCTGGGAACAGTAGAGGCAGTGGGATCAGGAGAAAAACTTCAAGAAGTAAAAATGGGAGATAAAATAGTATATGCTAAATTCTCCGGTACAGAGATAAAGGACGGGGTTGAAAAGTACCTTATTCTGAATATAGAAGATGTTCTTGCAGTGGTAGAGTAAGGATAAAATTTGGAGGGAATTGTAATATGGCCAAAATACTTAAATTCAACGAAGAAGGAAGAAAAAAACTCGAGGCAGGTGTAAATATTCTTGCAGATGCAGTTAAGATAACATTGGGTCCTAGAGGAAGAAACGTCGTACTTGAAAAATCCTTTGGAGCTCCTCTTATAACAAATGACGGAGTATCAATTGCCAAGGAGATAGAACTAGAGGATCCTTTTGAAAATATAGGTGCACAGCTAATAAAAGAGGTGGCAACCAAGGCCAATGATGTGGCAGGAGACGGTACAACTACAGCTACAGTGCTGGCCCAGGCCATGGTAAAAGAAGGCCTAAAGATGGTAAGTGCTGGGGCCAATCCTATGTTTATCAAAAAAGGAATGGAGAAAGCCGTAAAAGAGGCTGTGAAGCACCTCAAAGAAAGATCAAAGAAGATACAGGATAATGAAGAGATTGCTCAGGTAGCGTCTATATCGGCTTCAGACGACGAGATAGGAGCCCTTATAGCAGAAGCTATGGAAAGAGTGGGAGAAACTGGTGTGATAACAGTGGAAGAGGCCAAGTCTTTTGAAACAACTCTGGAAGTAGTGGAGGGGATGCAGTTTGATAAGGGATATGTGTCTCCTTATATGGCAACAGATCCAGAAAGAATGGAAGGAAACCTTGAAAATCCGTATATTCTCATCACTGACAGAAAAATAACCAACATGAAGGAGATACTCCCTATACTGGAGGCAACTGTACAGGAATCTAAACCACTTCTCATAATAGCAGAGGATCTAGAGGGAGAAGCCCTGGCAACTCTTGTGGTGAACAAGCTGAGAGGAACTCTCAATGTAATAGCCGTAAAAGCACCTGCCTTTGGAGACAGAAGAAAAGCGATGCTAGAGGATATAGCAGTCTTGACAGGGGGAGAGGTAATATCTGAAGAGAAGGCTATGAAGCTAGAGGATGTGCAGCTCTATAACCTGGGAAGAGCAAAAAGAGTAAAAGTAACAAAGGACAATACAGTTATTGTAGACGGGCTTGGAGCACAGCATGATATAGATGCAAGAGTAAATCAGATAAAAGCTCAAGTGGAAGATGCTACATCTGATTACGATAAGGAAAAACTTCAGGAAAGACTGGCTAAACTTTCTGGAGGAGTGGCTGTAATAAGAGTAGGTGCAGTAACAGAAACAGAGATGAAAGAGAAGAAGCTCAGAATTGAGGACGCTTTGAATGCAACAAGAGCAGCAGTAGAAGAGGGTATAGTCCCAGGTGGAGGAACTATCATGATAGAGATAGTGAAGGCCATGGAAGACTTTGTTCTAGAAGGCGAAGAGGGTATAGGGGTACAGATAGTAAAGAAAGCCCTTATGGCTCCCCTCAGACAGATAGCTGAAAATGCAGGTCTAGACGGAGGCGTAGTACTGGAAAAGGTAAAATCTCTTCCAGCTGGGTACGGATTCAATGCTGCTAAAGAAGAGTATGTAAATATGTTAGAAGCCGGAATAATAGACCCTGCTAAAGTAACGAGAGCAGCGATACAGAACTCGGGGTCTGTATCGGCATTAATCCTCACAACTGAAGTAGTAATAGTAGAAAAAAAAGAGGCTAAGGAAAATGGTCAGAATCCAGGGATGATGCCTGGTATGATGTAAAGACAGGGCGCAAGCCCTGTTTTTGCTATTGTAAAATAACTTCACGAAAAATAAAATTTATTTTTTCAAAAGAGGTGCGAATATTCATAATAGTGAAATCTTAATGCATTGATATCTTTACAAATACATTTTGATATTATATAATTGACATACGCAGTAACAAAAAAAATGATCAAAAATTTTAGTATGAATAAAAACTAAATCTCTCTATAGTAAGGATAAAAATATTGAAACCAACAGTTGGATTGAAAATGCATGGACGATAAGGAGTCATACAAATATGAAGTTTAAAAAAATGGGTGGTCCCAAGAAAAGACTTACCTACTATATAGTCAGTCTGATTCTGGTCCTCTTG
>NZ_JBFHGC010000260.1:0-3982 GCF_041583315.1 Ilyobacter sp.
CCTCCGCTTGCACTAGAAGGCATGGATGTATTATCATCATAACCTATATATACGGTAGTTGCATATTCAGGAGTTACCCCTGCAAACCATGCAGATTTATAATCATTTGTAGTTCCTGTCTTTCCACCTTGTTCTACATATTTTCCATTTGTTGTTCTTACTCTTGCTCTGCTTCCGGATCCGTAGCTTACTACATCTTTTAGCATATGAGTGATAAGTGATATATTTTCACTGTCTAAAACCTGCTTTTTCACAACAGGCTGTTCGTACAAAACATTTCCTTTTTTATCTGTTATCTTGGTAATAAATATAGGCTGTACTGAATAACCTCCGTTTGAAAAAGGTGCATAAGAGGTGGCAAGTTCCATAGGAGTTATACTCATTGTTCCAAGTGCGATGGAAAGATCACGTGGAATATCTATAGAAACTCCTGTCTTTTTAAAATTGTTTATTACATTTGAAATCCCAACTTCTTTCAGAAGTTTTACTGCAATTGTATTTACAGAGTTTTCCATAGCCTGAAGAATTGTAATCTCTCCAGAGCTTGCTTTATCATAGTTCTGTGGCTGCCAGTTTCCGTATTTTTCAGCTGAGTCATTTCTCAGGGCATTCATAGGTATTCCCTTTTCCAAGGCTGTATAGTATACAAAAGGCTTGAATGCAGAACCAGGCTGCCTTTTTGCCAGAATTGCCCTGTTAAAATTTCCAGAACGGAAATTTTTCCCGCCGACAATACTTTTCACATAACCTGTATCTGTATCTATTGTAATAAGTGCTCCCTGGAGTTTTGGATCATTTACCAATGGCTTATAATTATTAAAAGTCTCAAGAGCAATCTTCTGCATATCTACATCAAGACCTGTATAGACTTTTAATCCACCTTCATAAACTGTTTTTTCATCAAACATCTCGATCAGTTCATCTTCCACTATGTCTGTGAATTCCGGAGATTTGAAATATCTCTTACTTCTTTTATCCAGTATTACAGATACATACTTGCTCTTTCCCTGGTTCTTCTGATCTTTTTCATAGACAAATTTGTGATTCATTGCTCTTTCATATTCTACTTCAGTTATGAATTTCTGTTTTAGCATCAGTTTTAAAACCAGCTGCCCTCTCTCTATAGCTTTATCCAAATTCTTTCTTGGATCATATTTAGAAGGTCTGTTTGGGACACCTGCAAGAAGGGACACTTCCGCCAGGTTTATATCGGACACGTCTTTATCAAATATCGCCCTTGAAGCTTCCTTTATTCCGTAAGATCCAGATCCAAAATATATCTCATTCAGATATTTTTCCAGAATCTCATCTTTTTCATATTTTTTTTCTATTTCCAAAGTTATCAGAGCTTCCTTCACTTTTCTGAGAAGGGTTTTTTCATTACTTAAAAATGCATTTTTTGCAAGCTGCTGAGTAATGGTACTTCCTCCCTGGACAGCTCTTCCCCTTGATAAGTTTACCAAGACAGCTTTCCCAAGTCTTCTCGCATCAAATCCGTGGTGACTATAGAATCTCTTATCCTCTATAGCAATAACTGCATTTCTCATATTTTTCGGAATCTTATCTATCTGTATGGGCTCTCCCCTACGTTTAGTTATGAGATCCACTTGATTCCCTTTGCTGTCGTATATTATTGTAGGTGCCGATTCTTTGTATGATTTCACCAGTTCCTCTATATCAGGAAGGCTCTTATAGGCAGAAAACAGGAGAATAATCCCTAAGGCAAAAGCTGCTGCTGCCCCGGCTCCTGCAAGTAAAATTAAATACTTAAATATTTTTTTCATAATAATTTACACCTCTTAATTTTTTAGATCTATAGACTGCTCTGTCAAAATATGTCTATGGTCTTGCCATATTATTTCACATCTATGTGATGTTCTGATGAAGCTTATTTGATATGAGGAATATTCCTTTTAAATAAAAATAAATGAAATTAATTTTAAACTTTTTTTATACAGATGTCGACTAATTTTGTATAAGTAGTTAATTCTCTCCCTTTTTTAATTTACTTAAATTAAAAGCCCTGCATTTTGCAGGGCTTTTTTAGTCTTCTCAGTTATTTATCCATTTCATTAGGTCTTTGTAATGTCTTTTGGCATCTTCAATGCCCAAAGTGTAAAGTTCTTTTATTTTTTTCAAATCTGTCTCTAGTCTTGCAACATCCAATTTTATGCATGGTCTTATTATATATACATCTCCTGATTTCTCCAGTTTATCCAGCAAATCCAGAGACTCATTATATACCCTGTGCCTGTTTATGAGAGCTGCGGCAACCTTCGGATATTTTCTGTAAAAAACTTTTGTAACTTTTTTAAACTTAAGAGGTGACTTTTTATACCCCGTGTCCTGGGTTAAAATAACCACATTTTTTTGATTCCCGTCTTCTAGTGATTTTCCGATGGGGATCGGACAGGCTATTCCCCCGTCAAGATATGGTGTGCCATCTATAAAAACCTCTTTCGAGATAAAAGGCAAGCCCCCGGAAGCTATTAGTATCTCTAAAAATTTATCTTTTGAGGAGAAGTCATCTTTTGAAAAAAAATCCGTTTCCCCGCTTTGACAGTTGAAGGCCCCTGCTTTGAACTCTGTAGTCGACTTCATAAAAGTTTCAAAGTCAAAGGGTACAAGTTCGTGAGCCATCTTTCTGTAGGTAAAGTCAATATTTATATAGTTACCTGTCGTCAAGAGATATTTCAACCCCATATACCTCTTGTCATTGAGGTACCTCATCTGTGTTTGCAGGTTTCTCTCCTTCTGTTTTGAGACATAAGAAGCCGGATATATGGCCCCTGCAGATACTCCCACAGCATAGGGAAATTCCAGTTTTTTTTCCAGAAAGAAATCCAAAACACCGGCAGTGTATATGGCTCTCAAGCCTCCTCCTTCAAGAACCAAACCTATATCCTTCATCTGACACCTCCTTTCACAACTTTCTAAAAAACTTTTCTTTCTATTCTATTTAAATTACTGTTTTCTATGAGTTCTTTTACTTTTCATTAAAAGTTATCCCCGATTGTTTCTTTGCCTCTTCCAAAACCCCTGCTACCTTCAGAGCCAGACGATGGGAATTTATTTTAGATTCTTTTTTTCCTTTCATAGCAAGGGATATGAATTCGCCTATTTCATAACAGAGTATGTTTTCTGCCTGACCTATGGTAAGATTTTCAGTTGTGCCGTCTCTCAGCACCAGTTGGACTGACCCTCCCCTTGAAATATCTCCTATAATTATATTTCCGAGCTCCCCCTGTATCTCACTAGGGGTATCAGAATCTGTTACTTTTGAATAGGAAAGTATTGAGGTAGAGCTCTTGTGCTTTAGAATAATACTTCCCTCGCCGTCGATTCCTGAGGAAAGAATGCTAGAGATACACTTTACCTCTTCTGGTTTTCCAAAAAGCTTTAGATCGGCGTATACAAGGTATATCCCTATGTCCATGAGGGCACCTCCCCCGAATTTAGGATTGAAGGCATTTAAAATTTCGCCGTTTTTAAATTTGTCATATCTTGAAGAGTACTGACAATAATTCCCGTAGAATTTTCTCACTTTACCTATCCTGGGGATATTTTCCTCTATAACCTTAAAATTCGGCAGAAAAGTTGTTTTCATGGCCTCCATCAGAAGAACTTTATTTTCCTGGGCAGTTTTTATCATCTCCTCTACTTCTGCAAGGGAGGCTCCCATGGATTTTTCACACAGAACATGTTTTCCTGCTTTCATGATCTCTATCGCCTGGCTGCAATGTAGAGAATTTGGACTGGCTATATAAACTGCATCTATTTCCTTACTGGCAGCCATCTCTCCCATGTCTGTAAAGGTATGCGTAATCTTGTGTTTTTTTGCAAAAGTAAGAGCTCGTTCCTCTGTTCTCGAACATACCGCTGTTACCTTAAAATTTTCCAGATTTTTCCCGGCCTCTATAAACGAATCGGTTATAACATTTGTCCCTATTATCCCAAATCTAATCATAAACTCCTCCTTAAA
>NZ_JBFHGC010000261.1:0-3973 GCF_041583315.1 Ilyobacter sp.
GATTCCCTATGTGTCTCTAGAAAGGCTTGTAATAACAAAAGAAGCCATCCTTGTTTTGAGCAGAGAAACCGCTGAAAAATTTTGTGTAATGCCACTTTTTAAAAATGAAAACGTTTTGCACGTGGCCATGGAGGACCCTCTAGATGTATTTGCAATAGACAGTATAGAGGAAGAAACAGGCATGGAAGTATTTCAGTCAATAGCCAGAAAAGATGATGTAGTACGGGCAATAGAAAAATATTATTCACCTGTATTTTTAAAAGAAGACTCCAATTATCTGAAAGAAAGAAGGAGTTTTGAGAAAACAGACACCTCTGCAGTAGAGGTTGTCAACCTTGTGATGAAGAAAGCCATAATTGAAAATGCAAGTGATATTCATATAGAACCTGAAGCAAATATTCTTAGGGTAAGGTTTAGAATAGACGGGATACTTCATGAAATACTGACGCCTCCTAAGTCTCTTCACTCGGCAATAGTATCGAGAATAAAAATAATTTCTAAACTTGATATTGCTGAGAAAAGAATACCACAAGATGGCAGGGTGGAGATAAATTTTGAAGAAAAATTAATTGATATGAGAGTGTCTATGCTTCCTACAATCTTTGGAGAAAAGGTTGTAATAAGACTTCTTGACAAATCCAATGTAAAAGTTAGTTTGGAAAGCCTTGGTTTTGAAAAAAGCAATGTGGAAAAATTGAAAAAACTCATAAAGAGACCAAACGGTATAATATTTGTAACCGGTCCCACTGGAAGCGGGAAAACTTCTACCCTATATGCTTCGTTGAATGAGATAAATACTCTGGATAAGAATATAGTTACCCTAGAAGACCCTGTGGAGTACCAGATGGAGATAATAAATCAGGTGCAGATAAATCCCCAAGTGGGGCTCGATTTTTCATCGGGACTGAGGTCGATACTGAGACAGGATCCTGATGTAATAATGATAGGTGAGATAAGAGACGTGCAGACAGCTGAGATAGCTATAGAGTCGGCTATGACAGGACATCTAGTGTTTTCGACACTACATACAAACTCTGCTACTGGAGCTATATCAAGACTTATAGATATGGGGGTAGAACCATTTTTGCTGTCAGCTTCTCTGGCAGGGGTTTTGGGACAGAGACTGGTTAGAAAACTTTGTACACACTGCAAAGAAGAAATAATAGTTTCTGGAGCTGAACTGAAAGAGTTTCAGGCAGATCCAGACAGGGATTATAAACTATATGAGGCAAAGGGATGCAGCTTCTGCAGAAATACCGGGTACAGCGGAAGAACAGCTGTGGTAGAGCTTTTGGAAGTTGAGAGTGAGATAAGAAGTCTCATAAATAAGGGCGCGGATATTTTTCAGATAAAAGATGCCGCCGTAAAAAAAGGGATGAAAACAATAAAGCAAGAGGGTTTTGAAAAAGCTTTAGAGGGAATAACCAGTATAGAAGAAGTTTTGAGAGTGGCACAGGATGATATTTAGTTTATGATATAATATTTTTAGGAGGATTCAAATGAATTTGAAGGATTATGTAGCCCTAGTCGAAGATTTTCCAAAAGAGGGAATTAAGTTTAGGGATATAACTCCCTTAATGAATAACGGAGAAGCTTATCGTGCAGCAACAGATAAGATAGTGAAATATGCAGAAGAGAAAAATATAGACCTTATAGTGGGACCAGAAGCCAGAGGATTTATTTTCGGGTGTCCTGTATCATATGCACTAGGAGTAGGGTTTGTACCTGTAAGAAAGCCAGGTAAGCTTCCTAGAGAGGTCGTGGAGTATGATTATGACCTTGAGTACGGAAATAATGTGCTCTGCATACATAAGGATTCTATAAAGCCTGGACAAAGGGTTCTCATAGTGGATGATCTTTTGGCTACAGGAGGGACTGTAGAGGCTACTGTAAAATTAATAGAGGAACTTGGTGGAGAGGTTGCCGGACTTGCTTTTCTTATAGAGCTCAAAGAGCTGGATGGAAGAAAAAAGTTAGATGGTTATGATGTTTTCACACTGATGGAATATTAAAAAAGGGAGCGGCAGATGTTGCCGCTCTCTATTTAAAAATTTGTAGAAACATTATATTATTATCTTTAAAAATTTAATGGAATCTGAGTTTTTAAAGATAATATTATTCAATTAAGAGGGGAAGAGGGATTTGTGTGGGATATAAACAAGAGTTATTAGATGCCATAAAAAAGAATAATCTCAAAGTTGACACTGACAAGATACTCTTGGCTTATGAATTTGCAAGGGAATGTCATGTGGGTCAGTTTAGAAAGTCCGGAGACGAATATATCATCCATCCGATAGAAGTATCCAAAATACTTATTAATATGAAAATGGATACTGATACCATTGTTGCGGGGATACTTCATGACATTGTGGAAGATACTCTTATAACAGTTTCTGATATTGAATATAATTTTGGAAGTTCTGTGGCCAAACTTGTAGACGGAGTCACAAAACTGAGCGTACTACCTAAGGGAACTAAAAAGCAACATGAAAATATAAGAAAAATGATAGTTGCAATGGCTCAGGACATAAGAGTTGTAATAATAAAACTTGCAGACAGACTCCACAATATGAGGACTCTTAAGTTTATGCCGAGTCACAAACAGGAGAGAATCGCAAGGGAAACCCTGGAAATATTCGCACCTCTTGCCCACAGACTGGGAATGGCCATGATGAAATGTGAGCTAGAGGACCTTTCTCTCTACTATCTAGAACCTGAAATATACAGACAATTAGTCAAACTTATTAACTCTAAGAAAGTCGAAAGAGAAAAATATACAGAAGGTACAAAACAAGAGATAGAAAGATTTTTGAAAGAAAGTAATATAGAGGGTGAGGTTTCAGGAAGGCCTAAGCACTTTTACAGTATATACAAAAAAATGTATGAAAAAGATAAAGAATTTGACGAGATATATGACCTTATTGCCCTCAGAATAATAGTGGAAACTGAAGGTGAGTGCTACAATGTACTTGGAGTCCTTCACGGGAATTATAAGCCTGTCCCAGGAAGATTTAAGGATTATATAGCCGTACCAAAATCCAACGGGTATCAGTCCATCCATACGACCATAGTAGGACCTCAGGGTAAATTTATAGAGGTGCAGATAAGAACAGAAGATATGCACGGGATAGCAGAAGAGGGAGTAGCAGCCCACTGGAGCTATAAAGAAAGAGGAAAAGTAACTAAAAAAGATCATGTTTATTCATGGCTGAGACAGATATTGGAATGGCAGCAGGAAGCTGACAACTCAGAGGAGTTTGTAAAAACAGTTACCGGAGATATTCTTCACGAGACTGTATTTGTATTTTCTCCCAAGGGAGATGTAGTGGAACTGGCTCAGGGTGCCACTCCTCTGGACTTTGCATTTCATATCCACACAGAGATAGGACTGAAATGTGTAGGGGCAAAAATAAATGACAGAATAGTGCCCATTGACTACAAGCTTCAAAACGGAGATAAAATAGATATTATAACTTCAAAAAATGCAAAAGGTCCGGGAAATGACTGGCTGGACATTGTGGTAACCCAAAGTGCCAAGAGTAAGATAAGAAAGTGGATCAAAGACAAGAAATTTGATGAAAACGTAAAACTCGGAAAAGAGATTATGGAGAAAGAGCTTTCTAAATTTGGGGTCTCAATAAAAGAGTTTGAAGTTAGTGAAACAACATTAAAATACATAGAAAAGCAGAATATGCAGTCTAAAGAGGATCTGTATTTCAGACTTTCACAGAATAGGACAAAGGCTGAAGCACTGGCAGGAAGATTTAAGCCGGAAGTTGTAAAAGAGCTGAATTTTGATGATATAGGAGAAAGAAAAAAACCTAAAAACAGAAAGAAGAATGATTACGGAGTGGTTATAGAGGGTCTTGATAATACTCTCATAAGGTTTGCAAAATGCTGTACTCCTCTCCCAGGAGACGACATAGGTGGTTATATAACAAAGGGAGCCGGGATAGCAGTTCACAGAAAAGAC
>NZ_JBFHGC010000262.1:0-3938 GCF_041583315.1 Ilyobacter sp.
ATATCAGGAAATAGAAACTACTCCGGGGACAACTTTGACATGGTCTATTAGTCACAGAGGAAGGACTGGAGAAGACGTTGCTACGATAAGTGTCGGGGATGGAGATGAAACCATAGTATTAGAAACTATGACTGATGGAAATACTGAATGGGGTACCTACACTGGTACTTATGTAGTGCCTGAAGGCCAAACAACGACAACATTTTCTCTTAATTCAGTAAGCTCAGCGAGTAAATCTAACTCAGTGGGAAACTTTATAGATGCCTTTTCGGTAACAGCACAATAAATTTATAACAGAAGCTGTTTTTATTTTTTTATCTTAGTTTTTCATAGCTAGGAAGTTTATCTATAAATATTGGAGGTGAAATATGAAGCAAGGATTCACAGGAATAGAGCTGATGATAGTTATATCAATAATCTCTCTAATATCAGCTATTTCACTTCCAAAATTTTCCAATATAAGATCGGAATATTATCCTTTGCTGAAAACAACTTAACAGATGTTACTATAAATGAAGGAGTAACAACAATTGGAGAGTGGGCTTTTTCAAATAACGATATTTCTAGTATAACTATACCTAATAGTATTTCAAAAATTGATGGTTTTGCTTTTGCGTATAATAACACCACAGAAATAACTATAGGAAACAGTGTAGACATTAATGAAAATACTTTTTATCGCAATGGTTCAAATTCTTTCAAGACTTTTTATGATAACAACAGCAAAGAAGCTGGTACATATATATATATAATAATGGAAGTTGGTTGAAACAGTAAACAAATTATTAGATTATTTGATATATAAAAGATTTCTATTAAAACCCTTTAAATATATATAAATAAAAGGAGAAACAATGAAAAAAGCCTTTACCATAATAGAACTTCTAATAGTTATTTCTGTTATAGGATTACTTTCAGCCATTGCAATTCCCAAGTTCACAGAAGTTAACAGCAGTGCAAAAGTTGCAAATGTTCAAGGGAATTTAGCTAATCTGAGGACAGCCATAGGGGTTTACTATGTAAAAACATCAAGTTATCCTGATATTGAAAATAATGAAGATTTAGGGGATATTATCGATTCAGAAACTAAATTTACTGATTTTTATAATAGATCGACAATGCCTGACACGCCTTCTTCTGATACAACTTCAGAGACTAATAATATTGTAAGTGACAGAGACAACACAGGGGGATGGTTATATTTTTATGATGAAGGGAACATCTACGCCAATCTGGAAAATGGGACTTATACAGGAGATGAATCAACTGAAATATGGGAAGAAGAAGATGAATCAGAAACGGAAACTGAAGATTTAACTTCTTTAGGAAGCACTTTTGAAGAGATATCTTCAGCAATAATATCTTTAATGCAAACACTGGGATATGGAAGAACTTGGGGAGATTATAGATATACAGATCTTGGCTTAGATCCGGAAGAGTGGGCGGAGGCCATTGAGCATATTTATTACAAACCAGGTGGGAGCACATTGGCTATTGAACCTGAAGATGGCTATACTTTTATAGTTACGGATTCTGATGGTAATACTAGAGAATTATCGTCTACATTAAACTGGAATCTTATTTATAACGATTTAGACGGGAACTGGTACTATCATACAATAGATGAAGATAATATTATAGATATAAGCACTCTTCAAGTTATATAAATTATATTTTATTTTTTCTTTAATCAATCTAAATATATCTATGATTCATAGAAATCCCTTTTCAAAAATTAAATAGGTGATTGATAATTTAAATCCTTTTGAATACGTCAGTGCTATCCCACTGAACGTATTTTTTTATGTTCTTTTTGGTCTTAATTATTCTTCTTTTAATTGTGAAAAACACTTTTCTATTGGAGAATTTTCCCAGTAAGCGCCTGATCTCGAAATACTCACCATTAGTTAAGCAAAACACTTTTTTAATATTTCTAGACTATCTGCTTCACATTTTTTACCCTTGTTTACTTCCTATAGAAAGAGTTCCAGAAAAATATGCTTTCTTTTAAATTAGATAACATACTACTACTTTTAAGTCCATATTCTTTTAATAAGCTTGAGTAAGACTTTCCTGCAATTAAGTATTCACAAACTTCAATTCATAGCTCACTTCTCTTTTTTAGAAATAAAAAAATACCTCCCTAAGTCCTTAAATAAATAATAGCACATTGCCTTTTATTTAATTGGAACTTTAGGGGTATTATAATCCTAATGCCTCCATTTTTATTTTACTATATTTTCATAAGTCGTGGAATGGTATATACTGTTAGTGTAGAAAGAGAAAGTTAATTTTAATGAAACCTGAATTTAAGGAGATAATAAAATTGAAATTAAAAGAGATATCGGAGATTATCCTAGATTATTTTAAAGATAAAAGTGTAGATGCTATATATTTATTTGGTTCCGCTGCTCGTAATGAAGTAAGAGAAGAGAGCGACATAGATATTGCAATAGTAGGAAGCTATGACTTCATGAAGCTTCTTGGATTTAAGTCGGACTTGGAAGATAAACTTAAAAAAAACGTCGATCTAGTTGACTTCAATAAGGTTGATACCTCCTTTCAAGGAGAAATTGTGTCAACAGGAATCGCTATCTATGCCAGGGACAGTCTGTTTTTAGAGGAATTAGAGATGAAGATTCTTTCTATGTACCTCACTCTGGAAGAGGACAGAGAAATAGTCTTTAAAGAAATCTTATTAAGAGGAAGTGTTTTTAATTGGAAAGAGTAGTATTTAACAAGGTTGAGAGTATCGAAAAATGTGTCAGAAAAATAAATGAAATCTATAGTGAGGAAACATTTGAAGAATCTCTCTATCAAGATGCCCTTATTTTACATATTCAAAGAGCCTGCCAGCAGTCCATCGATCTTTCAATGTATATTGTATCGAAATTAGGTCTTGGAATACCTAAAAAAAGCAGTGAGGCCTTTACAAAACTGGTAGACGGAAAAGTTATATCAAAGGATATGGGGCTTATTATGGAGAAGATGGTCGGTTTCAGAAATGTAATTATCCACGAGTACCAAAGTGTCGATATTAATGTTCTTAAGTTTATTGCTACTGAAGGAAAACTGGATTTTCTAAAATTTACAAGGGAAATCATAGAGTTCATGAAAACACACAACTAGCATTAAAATAATAACTTAAAAGTAGATCCTAATATGAAGTTGAATTTATTCATTCTTTCATTGATAGAAATTGCCAGTATTACTTAATTTTATACAATAGCAGCTGGAGATACAATAGTTGTTAAGGGTCTATAGATAATTGGGAGAAACCTGAAGCAGATAAAGGACACTTATGAGATGTTGGGTAAGAAGAAAGTGCATATATAGATACTGGATAATGAGATTTTATCTACGGCAAATATAAAGTAAGATAGAGATAGACCTGCTCCAGCCTATGCTTCTTCATTTACTCGGATATATTGCAGAGAAGGAACGTGAGAAGATCCTCAAGAGGCAGCGTGAGGGTATAGAGGCTATGGAGATAAATGATAAGGGTAAGAAGGTATCAAAGCGAACTAAGAGGGAAACAGGGCGACCAAGTCAAGTGGATGATATGACAAAAGAGCAGAAGCGTCATATGGACGCCTGGCTAAGTAAAAGCATAAAACTTTCGGATTGTATCAAGCTGACGGAGTTGAGCAGAGCCACGCTGTATAGGATAAAAAATTGCATCAATAATATGAAATACATTGTATAAGATTCGAAATAAATTCTTTGGAGGTTAAATGTGTGATTAATGAGCAACTAAAATATATTTTTGACAATTCATATGAGGGTGTATACATTACTGATAAAGACAGGAAGATAATTTACTGGAATCCAGTCGGTGAAAAATTATCTGGATACACGGTATCTGAAGTTGTGGGTTCTTACTGCCATGATAATATCCTAGATCATATAGATCAATGTGGAATGAATTTATGTAAAGA
>NZ_JBFHGC010000263.1:0-3931 GCF_041583315.1 Ilyobacter sp.
AAAGCTTGTAAAAGGACTTTATTTTGCAGGAGAGCTTCTTGACATTGACGGAGATACAGGTGGATTCAACATACAGGCTGCCTGTTCTACAGGTGTGCTGGTGGCTAAAAGTATAAAAATAAATTAGCTGTAGAGATTCTGAAAATTGTTATTTACTGGATTAACCTTTACAAAAATATAAAAGCCGTGGCTCTAGCCACGGCTTTTATATTTTATAGAATCTTATTATTTAGACAGAGGCTTTTTAAGTCCACCGATTATAAGGGCTGACACAGAAGAACCAGCCAGGATTGCAAATAGATACATTCCTGCATTTTTTACAAGAGGTATAACAAATAATCCACCATGAGGTGCCGGGAGTTCACAACCGAACATCATAGCTAATCCACCTGCTAAAGCCGAACCTAAGATACAAGCGGGAATAACTCTTCCAGGATCTGCTGCAGCAAAAGGAATTGCTCCTTCAGTTATGAATGAAGCTCCCATGATGTAGTTTGTAAGTCCTGACTCTCTTTCCTGAAGTGTAAATTTATTTTTAAAGAATGTAGTAGCCAGTGCTATGGCGATAGGCGGAACCATTCCACCAGCCATAACAGCTGCATGAGGAGCTAGGTTTCCAGATTCTATAGCGGCAATACCAAACGTAAATGCTGCCTTATTTACAGGTCCCCCCATATCTACAGCCATCATTCCACCAAGTACAATTCCCATAAGGACAAGGTTTCCTGTACCCATGTTAGTAAGGAAATTTGCCATTCCTGCATTGATAGAAACTACAGGTATTAATATAATTTTCATAGCAAGTCCTGTGAAAAGAAGTCCCAGGATGGGGAAAATCAGAACAGGTTTCAAACCTTCTAATGTCTGTGGCATTCCGTTTGTAGCTTTTTTTACTGCAAGTACGATATATCCACCAATGAAACCGGCAATAAGACCACCTAAGAAACCTCCTCCTTGATTGGCTGCCATAAATCCTCCAACCATGGCAGGCATGAATCCTGGTCTATCGGCTATAGACATACCGATGAAACCAGCAAGGATAGGGATCATAAGGGCGAATGCTCCTCCCCCACCGATATCCATAAGGAATTTTGCTATAGGGCTAAATGCAGCATCATTAGGATCGAAGGCCTTTATTCCAAACATGAAGGACACAGCTATCAGTATTCCTCCTGCAACGACGAATGGAAGCATGTTGGAAACACCATTCATAAGGTGTCTGTAGAACCCTTTTCTTTCCCCGCCTGAAGAAGCAGTTCCTTTATCACCGGATGATTTGTATACCGGGATTTCTTTACCAAGTGCTTTTTTTATAAGACCTTCAGGATCTCTTATACCTTCTTTTACAGGAACTTCTAAAAGAGGTTTCCCGTCAAATCTGGCCATTTCTACTTTTTTATCAGCGGCAATAATTATAGCTGCTGCATTGTCGATCTCTTCCTGGGTCAGTGGGTTTTTTACACCTGTAGATCCGTTAGTTTCTACTTTTATTTTTACTCCCATCTCTTCGGCTTTTTTCTTGAGAGAATCAGCTGCCATATATGTATGGGCAATCCCTGTAGGACAAGCTGTTACTGCCAGTAAAAATTTGCCTTCGCTGGAATCCATTACCTTATCTTCTTCTACAGTTTCTTCCTCTTCATCTTTTTTAGATATTATAGATACTACCTCTTCTTTTGTTTCTGCTTTTAGCAAAGCCTCTCTGAAGTCATCGTCAAGAAGTGAGGTGGTTAATTTTGTAAGGGTCTCGATGTGGGAATCACTGGCACCTTCTGACGCTGCGATCATGAAAAATAAATTAGACGGTTCTCCGTCAAGAGCATCGTAATCTACTCCTGATTTGTGAAGTCCGAAAGCAAGAGCCGGAGTCTTAACTGCTGCAACCTTGGCATGAGGTATAGCTATACCTTCCTCCAGTCCTGTTGATGACTGAGATTCTCTCTTTAGAATAGCTTCTCTGTAAGCCTCTTTATCATTTAGCTTTCCTGCCTTATCAAGAGCCTCTATAAGCTCGTCAATAACAGCCTCTTTTGTGTTTCCCTTTAGGTCCATGACCATAGTATCTTTTCCTAATAAGTCTAAAATTTTCATTATTTCACCTCACTAATTTATTTTTTCTATTCTTATCTCTTTGATTAAATTCTCCACTTCCCGCAGTGTACAGAGGTTCTTTGAAAAAGCCGAAGCACTTCCAGCTGCGATTCCCATACTGAAGCATTCCTCTATACTGAGCCCTTCTGCTGTCCCTGCGGTAAATCCTCCGACCATTGAGTCTCCTGCACCTACAGAATTTTTCACAACGCCTTTTGGCACGTTTCCAAAATAAACTGAATCTTCAGTTATAAGGAATGCACCGTCTCCTG
This sequence comes from Ilyobacter sp., assembly GCF_041583315.1. Taxonomy (NCBI): domain Bacteria; kingdom Fusobacteriati; phylum Fusobacteriota; class Fusobacteriia; order Fusobacteriales; family Fusobacteriaceae; genus Ilyobacter; species Ilyobacter sp. Next base: position 2,364 of record NZ_JBFHGC010000263.1, read on the forward strand.
CCATGGATATAGCGACATTTTTTGCACCCATCTTTTGAAGTTTTTTTCCGTACTCTACCATCTCGTCTTTGTTTTGGATTTTTACATTGAATAGCTCTTCCAGTTCGTGATGATTTGGTTTTATAAGGAATGGTCCTGCCTTTACTGCCTCTTCCAGTGCTTTTCCCTTTGTGTCTAGTATTACCTTGACACCCTTTGGAAGGTCTTCCATGATCCTCTTATAGACATCACTGTCAAAAGACAGAGGGACGCTTCCTGCCATTACTAAAATATCTCCATCTTTTAGCTCTCTTAGCTTACTGAAAAGTTCATCTTTGTTCTCCTGGGTTATCATAGGAGAGTTTCCGTTTATCTCTGTCTCCACATTGCCGCTTTTCATTTTTACATTTACACGGGTGTCTCCTTCTAATTTTACAAAATTACATTTTATATTTTTTTTTAGAAGCTCATCATGGATGAAATCTCCTGTAAATCCTCCTAAAAATCCAAGTGCAACAGATTCGTGTCCGAGATTTTTTAAAACCTGACTTACGTTTATTCCTTTACCTCCTGGAAGTTTATGCTCGCTTTCGCTTATGTTCACCTTTCCTTCTACAAATGAATTCATCTGGATTATGTAGTCCAAAGATGGATTGAGAGTAAGTGTATATATCATACTAACACTCCTTTATTTTAGTTTTTTTTCGATATTCTTCTGCTGGAAGATTATCTGTTATTATTGTGCTGTCTCTGAGTTCTCCGAATGAAACAAAAGAGGTCTTGCCAAATTTTTTATGATCAGCAAGAATATAGGATTTTTGAGATTTTTTTATTACCTCTCTTTTTATCTCTGCCTCTTCTATATCAGGAGTTGTATAGCCGGTTTCTGGGTCTATTCCGTTGGCGCCTATAAAACATTTATTGAAGTTGTACTTTTTCAGAGATTCGATGGTCTCTACCCCTACGAGAGCTCCCGTGGTATTTTTTATCCTTCCTCCTGTGAGGTAGGCCCTTATATTGTACTTCATAAGCTCAGGTATGTGAGTGACTCCGTTTGTCACTACAGTTACATTTTTGCCCTGAAGGTACTTTATCATTCTTTCTGTGGTAGTCCCTGCGTCAATGAAGATGCATTCTCCTTCTAAAACTATTCTAGAAGCGGCTTCGCCGATTTTATCCTTCTCAAATTTATTCTGTATATTTTTAGTATTAAAATCAGCTTCATAAGAATTCTCAGGAAGAGTAGCTCCCCCGTGGACTCTTTTAAGAAGACCGTGTTCCTCTAAATAACTCAGATCTCGTCTGATGGTGGACTCAGATATTTTTAGAGTGTCCACAATTTCTTTCATTTTTACGATTTCTTTATTTTTCAAAAGATTCAATATTATGTCGTACCTTTCTTGACTTAACATCTTATCAACTCCTTAATTAAAATATACACTAATTTTTTAAAAAAATCAACCAAATTCATCCAAAAAAAATCAAAAACAATCAAAAAAATCACACAAAGAACCGAAAACAGTCATAAATGCTTATTTTGTGAATACAAAAAATAAAAAAAATCCTCCCTGTAAAGGGAGGAAAAATTT
>NZ_JBFHGC010000264.1:0-3924 GCF_041583315.1 Ilyobacter sp.
ATCACCTCTTGTGGTATCGATACCACACTCTAATACATTTTTACCACTTTTAGAACATCTTGTCAATATTTTTATGTGGGTTTTTTTTTAACATTTATCTGAACACGCCCGTTAAAATTCAAAACACAGTAAATATCCTGTTTTTTTATATTAAAAAAAATACAGCCCTTTTAATCCTTTCTTTGAAGATACCATGAAAACTATTCTTGATTGGGTGTAGTAGATTCACTGCCATAGACATTAGTATGCATGGTTAATTTAACCCCTTATAAAAAATGGATTTTTTATAAAAAATAAGGTAAAATGGCTGTTAAGAATATTCTACCTTGGAGAGAAACTGATGAAGAAAAAAGCAGACGAACTACTATCACTCTATGAAAGCATTATTATTTCTGATGATAAGGTTTTTGAAAAAATGAAATGGAAGGTAAAGGAGGAGATCTTTAAACTTTTAGAAAGTCCCAATAGTTCATTTATAGGGGACAGGAGAATTTACGAAGGGGATATTTTAAAAGATCTTATTCTCAAAGAGCGCTTTAAATCAGAGAGACATTCCCTACCTATGAACTACATTCTCTTTGAAAAACTTACTCCATGCATGAACATAGAAAATATAGAAAACTTAGGTATCCTCATGCTTGAAAATATAAGATACGAAGATATCCTGGGGTATATCCCCTCTGTTGGATTTATAATGGTCTTATTCAATACTCCCAAGGAAAGTGCATTTACCATAAAAGAAAGACTCATTGAATCCCATGAATTTACAAAAATATCAAACAGTTTCAACATAAAAGTTATGGATGAAAAGGATTTTGTCCTTTTAAATATTTATTCAGAGAAAAAATAATACTTCCAAATTTGGACTCTTTTTATAGTCATTTTTATTTTTTTTCATAGACAATAAAAAAACAGCCAGTGTAGAGCTGTTTTTTTATTGATGTCAGATTTTTCCCAACTTTCTCAAAATCAGCTGGTGACGGCTGATTTATCTGAATAATCACTGAAGTGCTCTGATTGATTTCGTTACGGCTGCTTAGGTGTATTTAAAATTTACTTTAAGAAATAATTGCTTTCCGGAGGATTACGGACTATTCTAACACAAACATTATCAACATTTTTTATTGGAAGGGTTTTAAAAATTTTAACCTGATTTAAAGGTATCCGATCCCATATTCCTCAGCGGTAAAACATGCCTACATATTTCCAAAATTCCTATTAAACACAGCAGCTAAAAAAATCAGATTTCTATGACTGGGTGCCTTCGATACAGTAAACAAGGTAAAAAATATTAGGGACCGATTACTACATATAATCGGAATTTTTTTACCAGGTTTATTTTTTGATATACTTTAGGAGTATTCGTGATAAAAATATCTTTAATTTTTAATTGGTAATGTTTTCTCATTGACACAATAGTAAATATAAAGTATATTTTACTCATTAATTATATTAAATCAGAGAATTAAAAACTAACATATTTTTGTAAAAACTACTCTTATTTTGAAATATAGTTATAATTTTAACAAATTAAGCAGGTGATTAATATGGTTCCCTTTAAAAATGATCTGAAAGGTAACGGAGGCCTTGAAACAGAATTTGTAAAAATACTCTATTACCATTTAGACAAAGATTACTCAGGAGAATACAGAACTTTTAACTTTCCCAGGTTCTGTAGCATTATAGAGGGAGAGATAAAGGTAACTCTGAACTCTGACAAGACCCTTATCTATAACAGGGATAACTTTCTCCTCCTCCCTTCTGACTCCCATGTTCATATGGATATCACAAAAAATACCAAGGCTCTGGCCTTTGAATTTAATAACAGTCTCATAGAAACAGTCCTAAAAAAAACAGATATACTAAAGTCTTCAAAAAAAAATCTGAACCATAAAGACAAATATATTCTGGGTAATAACAGAAATGAAATTTCCGAGGATATATGGAATCTTTTTGTAACCAGCAGAGAAAAAAACAACAACAAAAAATTTCTCATAGATCTCTATGTCCAAAAATTAGTCTATGACCTAATACAGGATGATTCTACTCATAATCTCCTATACCCAAATGAGTCTCACCCTGTTTCTAAATCTATAAAATTTATAGATGAAAATATAACAAATAATATCTCTGTGAAAGAACTGGCAGAGTCTCTGTATATGTCAGAGTCCAATTTTTCACATATGTTTAAAAAAAATACAGGGGGCAACCCAAACGAATATATCAGGGACAAAAAACTGGAATATTCAAAGGAACTTCTCAAAATAAAAAGTGTAACAGAAACCTCCTTTGATCTGGGATACGAAAACATCTCCTATTTTATAAAACTTTTCAAGAAAAAATACGGTCTGACTCCAAAACAGTATCAGATATCACTTAACAAAGAAGGAAAATATTAGAAATCACAGAAAGCCCTCTAGAAGATAGAGGGTTTTTTAATGTGATAATTTCAAAATAGTACTATAATTAATTTATAATAATTACTAAAAAGGAGTCTGGTGAAATTGGAACTATTGAAAAAAAATGACAGTCTTGAGTATTTTGTAGAAAAAGGATTTAGCCCTAAGTATCTCGAGCCTATAGCCAAAAATGTATTGTGGAAAATCAGAAACAAGTGGGACGACTACAATGAAGTATCCCATTGCTGCAAATTTATAGAAAGCGTCAGAGAATCACGTGATATATGGATTGAGACACATTTTATAAAAAATGATTCTAAAATCCTAGGAGTAATATTTGTCACTGGAGGAAAGGTCGATCTAAATCAGCTTTTTAAAGTAAACCTGCCCTACCAATTCCAGGAGGGAAAGAGCATCATTATCAGTTACTTTCACATAATTCCAGAAACAAGGGGCGTGGGAGAGGAATGGCTGCGTAATGTCGTGATCCCATATTACAGGGAAAAGGGTATAGAGGAGATATTCATAAAATCCTCACACCTCAAGGCATTCTCTCTTTATGCCAGACTGGGAAAGGAAATCGAGACCTACACTACTCAGAGTGACAACCGCCTTTACAGCAGAAAGGGGAAAATTTTTCTTATAAAAATTTGATATTTAACCCAAATAAAATACGTATATATGCAAAGGAGATCAGCTATGAAAAATATAAAAGAGTTGAAAAAGCTCATAAGTAAAGTGAGCTCCAGACAGCTTTTTGCAGTCCTTGCAACATCTTATGAAAACCAGCCCTACACCAGTCTTGTGGCTTTTGCTCTCACAGAAGATCTTAAAAAACTTATTTTCATAACGCCTCGGGATACAAGAAAATTTCAATATTTGTCAGAGAACAACATGGTATCTCTCATGATAGAAAACAGCGAAAATCAAAAGGTAGACATCACCCAAGCTGTGGGAATCACAATAACCGGGAAATCCAGAGACAGCTCTGGAGAGGAAAAAGAAAAACTGCTGAAGACTTTCATTTCAAAGCATCCCCAAATGGAGGAATTTGCCATTTCCAAAGGATGCTCTGTAGTCTCTGTAGATATAAATCGGTATGACGTGGTGGAAAGGTTCCAAAATGTTTCTGTCCTTGAGTTTGACGAAAAGTCTTAGGGAGGTGTGATATGATAATCCCAATAAAAAAAATCAAAGAAAAAAATCTTCCTAAGGTGGGAGAAAAAGCCTACAATCTTTCGAGACTAAATTCCCTGGGGTACCTTATCCCAGAAGGTATATCCCTTACTGAAGACCTCTACAGAAAATTTTTAAATGAAACAGGACTCATCGATAAAATAAAAATGGAACTGGCAAGAAGAGAGCTCTCTGCAATGAGGTGGGAGGAGCTTTGGGACACATCTCTTCGTATAAGAAATCTGTTTCTGAGAACAGAAATCCCGGAAAAGGTTTACAGAGAACTTCAGCATGGCCTGGCTGAATATGATGAAATCCCTGTGGTAGTGAGATCATCTGCTCCCGGAGA
>NZ_JBFHGC010000265.1:0-3891 GCF_041583315.1 Ilyobacter sp.
AGGAGTGCACAGTCTGCAATGGCAGGTTTCATTCATACAGGAGAGAGGGAAAGGATGCGGGGAGAAATGGTGCATTTATCTACTTTAAAGGTTAAGGTTATTATATTTTTTCTGATAGCAGTCACAGGATGCAGTGCCTTACCTGAGGGGCGAAAATGGGAAGATGTCAGCTTTGTAATGTACCAGACGAGCAGGCTTAAAACCGGGGATATAATTGTAAAGAATAAAAAGTGGGACCCTCTTTCCTGGTACGGGCATGCAGCCGTTATGATAGATGACATGAGTATAGGGGACTATCCTAAGTTCGGAGTGGGCTACTATGAAATAGACAGTTTCTCCTGGCTTTATGAGGAAAGAAAGGTGATGGTTTTAAGATACAGGAATTTTGATGAAAAATTCAAAGAGGCTTTTTTAAAAAATTTGGAAAGTCTCAAAGACGAGGGGTACTGGGTTACGTTTAATAAGAAAAGCAACGATGGGTTTTACTGTTCCCAGTTTGTCTGGTATCTTTACTGGAAAACAGCCAAGGATCTTGGATATGAACTGGACCTTGATTCTGACCGTGGAATACTTGTAATGCCATATGACTTTATAGGGTCTCCGTATTTAGAGCAGATATATTTTAACAATAACTAGGAAGGGGGATCTGCTCCCTCTTTTTTTATGGAGGTAAGTGATGAAAAGAAGTGTTTTTATATTTTTTATGATTTTCAGCTTTGTTCTTTACGGGCGAAACTACACAGAACTGCAAGAGTGGAGGGAAAAGAGACTTCCCATGGAGATAAAAAGCGGGGTACAGGTAGAAATTTATGATTTTGAATCCAGACAGGGTGTGAGGCATGAGTATCCGGCGGTGAATATAAGGATTCACAATAAGGGGAGTTCTACTGTGGATGAGCTGGTTATCGCTCTGTGGTTTTGGTATGAAAGCGGAGTATATGTAAAGGAACTGATTCTTATAGGGGAAAAAGGAGAATATCGTAAAAAACTTTTTTCCGGAGAGGAGAAATATATGCCCGGTGAAAGAAGGTACTATAGCTTTAAAAACTTAAAATTTGATGAAATCACAAATTTAGAGATGAAGATATCCCGGATTAAGACCAGGTAAGTGTCCATTAATGGTTTGTATTATTCAAAAACTTGACACAAGTTAGTTTTTGTAGTAGAAATTATTATGAGAAAATGTAAGGGTTTACAAAAAGGAGGTGTCCCATGAAGATGTCGGATATAGCAAAAAAATCAGGGGTTTCCATAGCAACTGTTTCAAGGGTCATAAATGAAGATAAAAATGTAAAAGACTCTACAAGGGAAAAAGTCCTCAAAATAATAGAGGAGTACGACTATACTCCCAGTGCTATAGCAAGGAACCTTTCTAAGAAAGACAACAATACAATAGGGGTGGTAGTCCCAGATATATCAAACCCTTATTTCTCAGAGATGGTAGAGGGAATAAGTGAGGTCATTGACAGGGAAAACCTTAATATACTCATTTATAATACCAATGATAAAATTCAGAAGGAGCAAAAGTCTCTTCAGATGCTGCTAGAACAGAGAATAAAAGGACTGATAATAACAGTGACCAGCGAAAGCTATGAGAAAGGAAAAATTTATCTGGATAAATTTTTAAAAAGCAATATACCTGTGGTTCTTTCGGACAGGGATATAAAGGACTCCAGTATGGACTGCGTTTTTATAGACAATATAGGGGGAGCGTACAAGGGGGTATCGCTCCTTGTGGAAAACAAACATAAAGATATAGCGATAATAACAGGGCCACTGAAATCTAAGCCCGGCAGGGACAGACTCAAAGGATATAAAAATGCTCTTTCTGAAAAGGAGATAGAGATCACAGAGGAAAATATTTATGAGGGAGACTTTCAGATGGAATCGGGTTATCTTCTTGGGAAAGAGATACTCAAGAGAAAAAAGAGACCCACAGCGGTATTTGTATCTAACAACCAGATGACCCTGGGATTCTTTAAGGCTATGAATGAAATGAAGCTCTCCACTCCTAAGGATATAGCGGTGCTGTCTTTTGACAGGGTGGAATTACTGGATATATTTGATATAAATCTTACAACAGTCTCTGCCTCAGTGAGGGAACTAGGGGTTAAGTCGGCAGAGATACTTCTGGAAAGAATGAAAAACAGGGACAAAGATATAAGCCAAAAGACGATACTTCAAACTACTCTGGACGTAAAAGGGTCAGAAAAAAAAGTGTAAGAAAACCAAAAAAGGTGTAAACGGTTACAAAGGAGGCGTGATGAGTAAAATACTGGTAGTCGGAAGTATAAATATGGACCTTGTAACAAGGGTTTCCAAAGCTCCTAAGACAGGGGAAACAGTTTTGGGTGAAGACTTTAAACAGATACCCGGAGGAAAGGGTGCTAATCAGGCAGTTGCCATGGCCAGGCTGGGATCAGATGTGGCTATGATAGGAATGGTGGGGGAGGATTCATTTGGGGATACTCTGCTCTATGCCATAAAAAAGGACGGGGTGGATATATCCGGTATAGGAAGATGCAGCAGTAAATCCACAGGAATAGCCACTATAGTGGTGGATGATGATGCCAACAACTCCATAATAGTGGTTTCAGGTGCAAATTTTGAAATGAAAAAAGAAGACATAGATAAAAATATTAAACTTTATGAAGATTCAAAGATAGTTGTCCATCAGCTGGAAACCCCTCTGGATATTGTGGAATATTCACTGAAAGTGAGTAAAGCACTGGGGAAAACCACAATACTGAATCCGGCTCCGGCAAAATCCATGTCAGATGAGATAATAAAAAATGTGGATTATCTCATTCCCAATGAGACTGAACTAGAGATCCTTTCTGGGATGCCGGTAAAAACCAAGGAGGATATTCTTCTGGCCTGCCGAAAAATGATGGAAAAGGGTGTAAAAAAACTAATAGTAACCCTGGGTTCTAAGGGTGCTATCTATGTAGACAGTGAAGGTTCAAAAGAGTTTGGTGTGTATAAGGTGGAGGCTGTGGACACAACAGCTGCAGGTGATTCCTTTATAGGGGGATTTACAGCAGCTTTTTCTGAGGGTAAACCTGTGGAAGAGGCCATGGATTTTGCAGCAAAAGTAGGAGCGATAACAGTGACAAGAGAAGGGGCACAGACATCACTGCCTACACTAGATGAAGTTAGAAACTTTAAAGGGGTGGTGTAGTTGAAAAAAATGAGGCTTCTAAACAGTGAGATATCGTATGAAATAGCAAAACTAGGGCATACAGATCATATATGTATAGGGGATGCAGGTCTTCCCATACCAGAGGATGTAAAGAGAATCGATCTGGCTCTTGAGAGGAACATCCCTACATTTATGGGGACGCTGGACGTGGTGCTAGATGAGATGCAGGTGGAAGAGGCTGTAATAGCTTCGGAGATGAAGGAAGTGAGTCCCAAGCTCTATACAGAACTTTTGGAAATGCTGAATAAAAGGTGTCGTGGAGTCAAAATAGAGGAGATTCCACATTCACAGTTGAAAAAAATGACTAAAGAGTCAAAGGCAGTAATAAGAACAGGAGAGTGCACTCCCTATGCAAATATTATCTTAAAATCAGGTGTGGCATTCTAGTCTGGAGGTAAGCTCAGGTGAAAAATAAAATATTGGAACTTCAAGATATGGTGAAAACCTTTCCAGGAGTAAAAGCCCTAAACGGAGCCAGACTAAACCTTTACGAGGGTCGTGTAATGGCTCTTCTAGGAGAAAATGGGGCAGGTAAGTCCACCCTCATAAAGGTGATGACAGGTATATACAAAAAAGACAGCGGAATAATGACCCTTTACGGAAAAAATGCGGAGTTTCACGGCCCGAGAGAATCACAGGATGCAGGTATTGCAATAATACATCAGGAACTGAACCTAATATCCAATCTG
>NZ_JBFHGC010000266.1:0-3891 GCF_041583315.1 Ilyobacter sp.
AGGGGTAAATATAGCTAAAGAGAGGCTTAAAAGTGAAAACAGGGAATGGGGAAGACCTAGTATAGATATAATTCCTGAGGTAGAGGAAATTATAAAAAGATGGAACTCCAGGGGAATTATGCAGAAGGAAGCTTTAAAAGAACTTAGAGAACACGGAATTGGAAGAACAACAGCGTATAAATTAAAACTGAATAAATCTTAAAAATTATATATAAACAATAATTAAATCCATTTAAATAGAAAAGCTGCCCCAATGGGCAGCTAATTTTATTTGTTATTGGTAAGGTAACACTAAATTTGAGATACGCCCTGTAGAAGATTAATTCCATTTTATATAAAAAAGTAAGACCGGAAATTTCCGGTCTTACTTTTTTGATGGGAATTTATGAAATTTGATTTAAGAACTATTTTATAAGAGGGTTATGCAAGTATTCCAAAGACTATACTCGCTATTACAAGTATGATTCCTCCACCTAATCTAGATGAAATCTGTGCGTATGATATAAGGTTCATTCTGTTAGAAGCTCCTAATACTTCTATATCTCCAGATCCACCTCTGTTTGCCATACACAGTCCTGCTGTGATTGAAGACTCGATAGCATAGAATCCTACCAGGTGACCCATTAATCCTGCACCTACAGTTGCTCCAATTACGATCATTAACGCAATGATAACATTTCCAGGAGTAATTGCTGCAATGATCTCTCCAAGGTCAGTATACGCTATTCCAACTCCTACCATCAGTACCCAAGTAAGCTGCTTTGAGAAGAACTTTTGAAACTTTCCAGCACCTTGCTTTATTGATAGAGGAATAATTCCAAGACCATTGAAAGCTACTAAAAGTAGTACTGTTAATGCATATGTATGAATTCCAGCAAGGATAGCTACATTCTTGTTTAAGAAAGTACCGAGCGTATAAGCTGAAAGTCCGATTAATAAACCAACAGCCATATCTCTACCTGTTACTTCTACTTTCTCATCCTCTTCCAACTCAAGATTTCCAGCTCTTACAAGCTCTCCCTCTCCTGAGAGTGCAGGATACTTTTTACCTAATTTATTTAATACTGCCGCCACTACTATTGCCCAAATATTAGATATAGTTAATACTGCTATAGCATATGAGTAATAAGCTTCCTTTGAGTTTCCAGTTGCTTTTTCATATATTTCAGATAGCGGAACTGCTCCTGCTCCGTTTCCTCCACCCATTGTAGGCAGTACGTACAACATCATTATCTCTTTAGGAGAAATTCCAAACATGAATCCTCCTAGAATACCCATGATTGACGCTCCGATTACCGCTACTAAGATGGCCGGTATATAACCAACTATAGACTTTAACAGTAACTTTCTATTAACTGCGAAAATCGATCCCGTCATCAGCACTATAATATACAGTGAAAGGAAACTAGATTTTTTCATGAAGTCAGTAACAACGCCGATCTCTCTTTCTGTAAACCATCCCTGGTGTACAAAGAAGGCTGCTGCTAAGAATATAAGAACTGGTGCTCCACCGATATATTCCTTAAAAATCGGTAATCTGTCTCCTATCTCTCCAAAAACAGTTCCAAATACGAATGAAAACATTAATGCTCCTGCAAGCCCCTTTGGTAATGAGTCTGTAAAGTGGACTAATAATACTGCTACTAATGGAAGCAAGAATAGTTGGATTGACATACCAAATACCTTAATTCCAGCCTTTTCTTTTTCCGAACTTAATGCTATTGTTGACATTTTTCCTCCCTAGTTATCTTTTCTATTTTTTTATTCTATTATGGACATCAAAAGTTTATTTCCAAACACTTTCATTTGATCCTATGAATAGTATAGAGGGTATTTTTTAAAATATTTCATTGTATTTTTTAAAATATTTTAAGAAGTGACATCTTTCAAAAAAAAAAGAACCAAGACAAAACATCTTGGTTCTTTTTTTCATTTATTTTTATATTGTTTTTTAAGAAAGAAATTCTAAAAAAGATCTTTTACTCAACTTTTTGTTTGGTAATCAGAATCCTAACTTTTCTCCGCATCCACAATTTTTCTTATGCTTTTACTTACCTGGGCTGCAGAAACAGGCTTTATCAGATAATCATCTATTGTCTTATTTTGTATATATTCTTCTAGCGGATCTTCTGAATGGGCAGTTATCAAAACTACCTTTATTTCAGGCTTGTTTCTTTTAATTTTTTTAGCAATCTGTATTCCGTTTATTTCCGGCATTGAAAAGTCAGTTATTATAACTTGAAAATTATCCTTTACATAATCAAATTTTCTCAGAATATCCATCCCATCTGTCATACTGGCTGCCTTATACCCAAGGTCTTTCAGACCTGTTTCCAGCATCTCTGCAATAGCCTTGTCATTGTCAACAATGAGAATCTTCTCGCTGCCTTTTAGGTTTTCATGCTCTTCAAACTCATCGTTCTCGACTTGTTTTTTATCCGTCTTAGGAATATAGACATCAAATCTAGAACCTTCTCCTTTTTTACTATTAACTTTTATTGTTCCTCCGTGTTTTGTAATTATTCCTAAGACAATAAAAAGCCCCAATCCACTACTTTTTTCTGTCAGTTTCTGTGTGAAAAATGGGTCAAATATTTTTTCCAGAGTCTCACTATCCATACCGCATCCGTTGTCTTCAAAGGATATTTTTACATAATCTCTTTTTTCTGCTACACCGATACCTAGCTCCTCTAAATCCTGATATTTGACATCCTCTATACTTACTTTTAACACTCCACTGTGTTTTCCTTTCATGGCATTATAAGCATTTGTACACAGATTTAAAATCACCTGATGAAGCTGAGTTTCACTGGCATAGACATTCCCACCATCATTTTTTATATCTTTTAAAATATTTATATTTGACGGTAAAGTAGATTCTGCAAATTTCAATGCATCATCTAGAACTTTATTTATGGATGTTATTTCATATTTTATTTTTATATTTTTATCCCCACTGAAGACTCTTATCTGATCTATTATCTCTTGCGCCCTCTTAGAAGCTTTATAAATAGATTTCACATAGTCATAGCTTTCTAATTCAGGATCAAGCTTTCTCAAAATCATTTCCGAGTATCCCATGATAGGTGTCAGTACATTATTAAACTCATGGGCTATTCCCCCGGTAAGAGTTCCTATGGTCTCAAGTTTTCTCTTGTGTTGAAGCTCTATCTCGTTCTTTCTCAGCTCCTCTGTGGATTTATTTATCTCTTTCAGATATCTGGTTTCCATCTCGTAGGATTCTTTATTTTTTATCATTCTCACAGTCAGAAAGATTACCCATGAAAAAATTATTATTACTATTACTGCGACTACAATATTACTGATTAGATAATTTATAATGGGCTCACTTGTCTCATCATAAGACATAACAACTGCAACAATCCAAAAATCTTCCGAGACTTGTGCAGGTGAAAAGGCGTTTAATTTTTTTACTTTTTTTAATTTGTCCTGAGGCCACCAGTAGGAATGATATATGTAAGAGCCTTCCTGTCCCAGCATCTGCTTTTCCAAAAGTTTTTCCAGATCATCATAATCTAATCCGGGATATTTTTCCATCCTGGACTTTACCACATCATATCCCACCTGCTCCTTCACAGGATGCATGAGGATCACGCCGTCTTTGTCTTTGACCATGGCATATCCAAACTTTCCTGCCTTTACAGGCTTCACCAGAAGTTCATACATATTCATTACTTTTATCTTTCCTAAGATTATTCCCACAATCTCATCATTCACTACAACAGGCTCTAGAATATTGAAAGAGAAGTCGTTATCTCTGTCTAAATAAGGATTTCCTGCATATGATTCCTTATTTTTTTTTACATAACTCAGTTCTTTGGAAAAATCTTCTCTTTCTGTAATAAATTTTTCCTCTTCAATATCCTTTGG
>NZ_JBFHGC010000267.1:0-3885 GCF_041583315.1 Ilyobacter sp.
GCCGTAAAGGTCGATTTTCTCCTTTACCAGAGCCAGACCGGATCCTCTTGTATTCCCTTTTTTAGAGGATATCCCCTTTTCAAATATCTTTTCTACATCAAAGGCTATGGGCAATCCAGTGTCTAGGACCATTATCAAAATGTCTTCATCACTTTCTTTCAGGTAGACCTCTATACCGTTTTTCATAGATCTGTCACAGGCCTCCAGAGCATTTTCTATGAGATTCCCCACTATTATTACCAGATCGCTTGTGGTAATCCTTCCGTGATCAGACATAAGGGAGGATCCCTTTATCAGTTTTAATTTCACTCCCTTCTCCATGGCAATATTCAGCTTACCTGTGAGAAGAGCCAGAAGTATGGAGTCGTCAATATTGGCATTTTCAAACCTAGAGGCTCCTACCTCATCTTCCAGTCTGGTTATATATTTTATAGCCTCGTCTACCTCCCCCAGCTCCAGGAGTCCCAGTATAACATGGAGCTTATTTTTAAACTCATGGATATTTGCCCTGAGGGAGTCTATGAGCTGGGAAAATCCGGTTATCTCTTTGGCCCTTTTATTTACCTCTTCACTGTCCCTCATAGTGAGTACCACTCCCAGAGGATTTTTATCTCTGAATATAGGAATGGAGTTTATAAACACTTTTTTATTTTGTAAATTTATCTCTCTGTCATAAATCCCGTGCCCCGATTCCATGGTTTCCCTGGAAAATTCTTTCAGCTTGTCCAGCCTGCTGTTGTCTTTCAGTATCTCTTCAGCAGCTTTATTCATCCGTGTGATTTGCCCCTTCTGATCTATAGCCACTATTCCTTCATGTATACTCTCAAAGATGGTCTTTTTCTCTTCATATATCTTCCCGATCTCATTGGGTTCAAATCCTTTGAGTTCCTTTTTTATACTGTGGGAAAGTGTGGAAGCAGGTATAAAGCTCAGAAGTATTACCATAACCAGGGCAGTGGCAAAGTAAGTTATCACCCCTTGCTTCACTTTCTGAATCTTCCAGTACAATTTTCCCACTGTGACAAAGCCAATCTGCTCTCCCCTATACTCCACAGGCTCAAATCTTCTTATGGATATCCCCAGGGTTCCCTTTGCCCGGGAAAAATAACTCTCCCCTGTTTCAATTACCTTTTTCTCGTCTCCCCCTACAAATTGCTTCCCCACCTTATCTCTGTCCACATGGGAAAAACGTCTCCCATTCATGTCAGCCACTACTATGAGGTCGACCTCCTCCAATGACTCCATTGTTTTTTCCACATAATCCTGGATGAGGTCAGAGTTTCTCTCGTAGAGATTTTTCTGTATGAAGGGGTCTCTGGCCATGAGGGAGGTGACATTTTTCAGGTTCCCGCGGACTTTTTCCTCTATGAGTCTCAGTTCTCTCTCAATAAAAAGACCTGATGTAATCACCAGGCTTAGTGTCAGCAAAGTCAGTATATAAATTCTTATTCTGTTTTCCAGCTTCATAAAATTAATCTCCTCAGATTTGTAACTATAATATTTAATTATATGACAATTCCAGATAATATCCATATTTTTTTGAGATGATCTATTTATTTTCCTATAAATTTCAGAAGAATACGTCTGTCTCTGCCACCGTCAAATTCGCAGAAATAAACTCCCTGCCATGTTCCCAGGATAAGCTCACCATTTTCTATTATTAATGTGCTTTCTGCTCCGATGAGAGAAGTCTTCAGATGTGCATCAGAATTTCCCTCCAGATGTCTGAATTTCACATCAGGAACCATTTTGTCCAGGGCCTTTATCAGATCACGTTGCACATCGGGGTCATAGGATTCATTTATGGTTATTCCTCCTGTAGTATGCATGGAAAAGACAAGGAGGATTCCGTCATTCCATTTTTTCTTAGAAACCACTTCTCTTATCCTTCTGGTTATATCCACCATTTCACATTTTCCGTTGGTTTTGAGTTCTATAATTTCCATATTTCATCCCTCCTCTGATAATCTTTTCAGCAGATTCACTCAACTGAGAACTGATCTGATATATTTAATTTATTTTGCTTTTAGTTTCACACTTTAATCTGATGACACCTAAACTAAGTATAGTATATATAGTCAAAAATATTCAATTGATATTTTCAACTATGGAATTTCAAATTCACCTGTGATATCATAGATTAACTTTTAAAATTGATTTATGCTTATTTTTGAGGTAAAATTTATTTTAACAAAAAAACAATGAAACCCCTTAAAAATACAAGGGAATTGTAAAGGAGTGCAATGAAATCAAAAACAACATTAATGACCATATTATTAAGTTTTATTATTATATTTTCCATTTCATGTAGTAAACATAAAGAACCTATCAGAATAGCTATAAACGGATGGCCTCCGTGTGAGCTCTGGTACGTAGCCGAAGACCAGGGTTATTTTGACGATATTCCTGTGGAAATTGTAAGATTCACAGCATGGTCAGACAGTTTGGCAGCCCTTTATTTGGGAAAGGTTGATGTTGTCCATTCTACATACTTTAACACTATATATTACAACGGAAAAGGAGAAGGTGCCAGTATAATACTTTCATCAAATATTATTCTCGGCGTAGAAGGACTGGTAGTAAAAAAAGACCTCTCAGATTTAAAAAAATTAAAAGGAAAAAAAATAGCTGTAGAGACTGGTACAGACGAGCATTTTTTGCTTCATAAATCCCTTGAGAAAATAGGTCTCAGCGATAATGACATAGAAATAGTCTCAACATCATCAGAGAATGCCATGGAGTTATTTATCAAGGGCGAGGTAGATGCTGCCTTTACATACGAACCATTTTTGAGCAATGCTGCAAATGCAGGAAAAGGAAGAATAGCTCTGACCACTGATGAAAATATGAATTATAATGATTGTCTATTGGCAAGAGATGAATCTCTGTATAAAAGGAAGGATGACTATGCAAAGCTCATAAAGGCATGGTATAAGGCACAGGATTTTGTGAGCAAGAACCCGGAGAAAGCTTACAGAATAATGTCTTCTAAAGAAAATATGACATCAAAAGAATTTAAAGAATACTATGAAAAATTTACGTTCCTATCTTTTGAAGAAAATAAAAAAATATTTTTTTCAAACAGAATAGAGGCAGAACTTAATGAATTAAAAACATTCATGCTCGAAATAGATCTGATAGATGACGAAGTTGATGTCAAAACTTTATATAATCCAAGTATCATCAAAGGCATCAAAGGAGATTTATAATGAATAGTAAAAAATCTGATTACACCTTACAAAGATCACCAAGGCATATAAATCAAATTAAAAAGGGAATATTATTTTACGGAAAAACTTTTTTTACTCCCATCTTTTTAAAAATATCCTTAGGGGTTATAATTTCCATCTTCCTAATTAACACGTTGGCTCTTTATATGCTAAACAATTACTTTGACAGATATCTTGAAAAAGAGTATATAAATAATTTTTCTTCTACACTGGCAAGCCTCAGCTGGTCCAGCTCTGTTTTGCTTGAAAATTATGACCTCCCTTCTCTTCAGAGACAGATAGAGGATATAGGCTCCTACCAGGAAATAGATATTATTCGGGTTTATACCTTGGACAGGACAGTCATCGCTTCCAGCAAACAGGATGAAATCGGAAAAATAATATTTGAACCTGCTGTAGAAAGGGTTATTGAAGGAAGAAAATTCAGATATGTAGATTCTGATTTTAAAAAAGGAAAGCTCAATATAGCCATGCCTATATCAGGCGGGTATTATGACAAATCAAGAAAAACAGATGCAAAGGGAATATTTTTTCTCAAGTCAGACCTGTCTGCTGCAAAAATATTTATAAATAATTCTAAAATACAGTTCTTAGAAAAAACAGTGTGGTTAGGATTGTTACTTCTCATATTTATCCTGGTTTGGCTGACACATAC
>NZ_JBFHGC010000268.1:0-3875 GCF_041583315.1 Ilyobacter sp.
ATTCTAAAATTTTATAGTTTCTTAAAGAATAAAAAAACCGGGGTGTCTTAACGCCCCGGCACATTTTATCTATTCACATTTTGAGTATCCGCAGCTTCTGCAGGAGTAACACCCTCCTGATATTTCAAGCTCTTCACCACATTCAGGGCATTTCACTTTATTTTGATCCAAATAACCTTTTTCCCTCTCTAAATCTTCCTTGTCTCTTCTGGCTTTTCTCTCTTGAGCCTTTTCATAGTCGTTCAGCCCCATCTCTTTTTCAAACTCTTTCAAAAGATAAAGTATTGCAAGAGGACAGGTATTACCTTTTGTAAGTTCCTCTCCCTTACCTTTTGCCAGGGCAAAAGAAGGACATCCGCTTATACCTTCTATAGATCTTTCCATCATGAATAGGTTTCCACCTAGTCTCAGCATTGCAGACATATATATGGCTACTGCCTGAATATTCTTTTCGCATCCTCCCTGACCACTTCTTATCACATATATATCCTGGATGGACTTTGCACTTGGAGAATATCCAATCATGACTTTTAGTTTCCCGCATCCTATCTTAAGAGCTTTCGGATAATAGATCGTGTCCTCTTCTATAGGCTTCATCTCTCCCCTTGGAATTTCAAGCTTCTTAGGTTCACTTTTTACAGAAAGAATACCCTCTCTTGCACATCCAGCCCTGTAAATAGTCATCCCCTTCAGTCCTTGTTTCCAGGCTTCCATGTAAAGTTCTTCTACTTCTTCTATAGAAGTTTTATGTACAAGATTTATAGTGGACGAGATGCTGGCATCTATCCTCCTCTGCCACACTCCCTGCATTTTTATCCTGTCAAAGGGATTGAGATTCTGAGCTGTGACAAAATAATCAGGAAGGTCATTTTCATCCTCTATACCATTGGCCTCCATATAATCCTTTGCTATAGGGGTGAAAACCTTGTAGAACACATCTTCTCCGTGAAGACTCTCGGTTTTTCTGGTATAAAAGAATGCAAAATTGGGCTCTATTCCCGTACTGGTTCTGAGCATAGTTCCGATTGATCCAGTAGGGGCTATAGTGAGGAGCTGAGAATTTCTAAGACCGTATTTTTCTATAAGTTCTATTGTTTCATCACTTGCATTATCTTTCAGAAATGGTGAAGCCAGAACCTTATCTTTTTTGAATTTTGGAAAATGTCCGTGTTCTTTTGCCAGAAGGGCACTTGCCCTCAAAGCATTGTCCACAATTGTCTTAGAAACTTTGTCACAAAATTCAATGGATTCAGAGGAACCGTATTTGAGTTTCATATTTATAAGAAGATCTCCCAGTCCGAGTATCCCCAAGCCTATCTGTCTCCAGTCTCTTACAGAGTCCCTCTGCTCCTGAAGAGGATGCAGCGGCAGTCCTTCATCCAGAACATCGTTGAGAGCCTTTACACCGTTTTTAACCGTGTCAGCCAGCCTTTCAAAATTAAATACTCCCCCGTCTATAAAACTCGAGAGCACTATTGATCCTAACAGACAGCTACCTCCTGGGGGAAGAGGCTCTTCTGCACACGGATTAGTTCCTGCATACTCAAATTCTTCGTCTTCACTCAGAAGATTCCAGTTGGAAATGGTATCCCAAAACAACACCCCAGGTTCTGCAAAATTCCAGTTTTGTCTGGCCAGTTCTTTAAAAAGAAGCCTGGCATTTACTTTCTTTGTTATTATCTCTCCGGTGTCTCCCACAATAAACTCAGTCTTAAACATGTCACCTTTTTCTACGGCTTTCATAAATGCGTCATTTATTCTCACTGAAATATTGGCCTTCTGAATTTTATTGAGATCTGACTTCACCTTTATAAAATCTTCCACATCAGGATGATTTACATCTATTGAGAGCATAAGTGCTCCTCTTCTCCCTTTTTGACCGATTATATCCGTAGTAAGGTTATATAGATCCATAAAAGAAACGGCACCTGTAGTATGCTTTGCAGAGTTATTTACCTCAGATCCCTTTGGCCTGAGTTTTGATATATCTACTCCGCATCCTCCTCCATATGAAAAGGTTCTTGCCAGTTTTTTGGCCGTCTCAAATATAGACTCAATATTATCTTCAGGAGGTGTTATTACATAACAATTGGAATAGGTTATCTTTTTCCCGACCTTATTGAGTCCCCTATTAGAAAGTATTCTTCCTGCAAAGATAAACTCTTTCTTCCATATCATCTCTTTGACTTTCGGGTCTCCTCCGGAAACTCTGTCCAGCCACTGGACAAAATTTTCCCCGTCAAATTTATATTTTTTCTCCCATATATCTATACCCAGGGTATTATCTTCTCCCAGCCACTCTTTTAGGTTTAAAATATCCATAATACTACCATCACCCCATATTGTATTTTTTTTATTTAATCATACTATATATTGTATCCTACAAGTAATTTTACCTTAATTTTTATTTTTTTCAAGCTAAAATTTTTCATTCACTTTTGAATAAGCCATTTTGCTTCATTCTTAAAAAGAAATTATCATATAATTTTTTCAAAATCTTTTGATATTTTATTTTTTTCCTTTACTGATTGGATGTTTTATGTGTAATATATGTATAACTATTTATATTTTTTGGAGGTATCAATGCGTCAGGTTAGTTACAAAGAGGTTCTCAATGAAAAAAATTACATTCTGATTGATGTCCGTACTCCCAAAGAGTATGCTTCAGAAACAATTCCGGGGTCAGTAAATATACCGGTACTTTTGGACAACGAACGAGTTGAGGTGGGTACAGCCTACAAGCAGGTTTCCAAAGAAAAAGCAAAGGAGCTGGGTATAGAATTTATATCTAAACGTCTGCCTGAGGTTTTCAATGAAATAAATGAACTCAATAATAAATACAAGAAACTAGTCTTTTTGTGTGCCAGAGGCGGTATGAGAAGCGGCAGCATGACTGCACTTTTTTCATCTCTCGGGTATAAATGTTCAAAACTCACAGACGGATATAAAGGTTACAGAAAATTTATATCTGAGGATCTTCCCAGAGTTAACTCCGGTATAAAATACATCGTTCTTCACGGAAGGACAGGAGTCGGAAAAACAAAAGTTCTGCAGCAGTTAGATTCTAGAGGCTACAGCGTTCTTGATTTGGAAAAATATGCCGACCATAAAGGTTCCATCTTTGGTGCCATAGGAGAAGCCAGGAAACAGAGCCAAAAAAGATTTGAATCACTGATATATGAGCATCTCAGAAAGAGTGAACACAACTATGTTTTGGTAGAAAGTGAAAGTAAAAGAATAGGTGATGTATATCTACCTGATACCATATCAGATGCTATGAAAAAAGGCCTACACCTTTTTTTAGAGACTTCTCTGGAACACAGAGTGAAAATTCTCATGGAAGATTATGCCGATGCATCCCAGGAAGATATATTGAAATGTGTAAACTTCCTCAAAAAATATATCGGCAAAGAAAAAACTGAAAGTTATTCTGAACTGACAAAAAACAAAAATTACTCTCAGCTGGCTGGGGAACTGGTGATAGATTATTATGACCCCCTATATGAGAAAAGTATCAATAAGTGGGAATTTAACAAGAAAATAGACTATAAAACTATTGAAGAAGGTGTACAAGGAGTAATAGATTTTTTAGATACTACTGATTTCTTATAATTTCTTCTCCTCTGAATAGTTACCGCAATTTAATAAATATTAAAACCCCTCTTTCAAAGAATCTTTGTAGAGGGGTTTTATTTTTAGTGTCTGATTATTTCATATAAATATTTGGCTTAAATTATTGAATTTATACGAAATCTGTTACTTTTCCTTGATGAAAAGTAACCAAAAATCAAGGCCTGTGAAAAATAAGCTAAATGCCTTCGGAAATCTAAGAAAAAATCGAAACTCGCTTCGCTCAAACATCGATTTTTTCTAAA
>NZ_JBFHGC010000269.1:0-3870 GCF_041583315.1 Ilyobacter sp.
AAGTCGTTATCTCTGTCTAAATAAGGATTTCCTGCATATGATTCCTTATTTTTTTTTACATAACTCAGTTCTTTGGAAAAATCTTCTCTTTCTGTAATAGATTTTTCCTCTTCAATATCCTTTGGATAACTGTGCAAAGAATTGTCGCTAATATTTATATAGATCAGGTTATCAATTTCCTTGTCTTGAGATAAATAAAATGTCTCTAGCCCTTTTAAAATAACCTCATCTACAGACCGGTTTTCATATTTTTCCATAGTATATTCTAGATTTTTTGCAAGATCTCTCAGTCCTTTTTTCTTTTCTCCTACGTACAGCTCTAGGCTTCTGCTTATTGATTTGGATATTGTCATCAGATGCTCCATCTGCTGTTCTACAATTATATTCTGATAATTCAAAAAACTTCTGTAGCTTATATTCCCTACAATTAAAATTATAAAAATTATCGCTATTATCGGAAATACCTTTAATTTAATTTTTTTCAATATATACTCCTTTCTACATATAAAATTCTATGTTCTTTTTCAAAAAAATACTGTATACTATATAATGGACCTGGGATTTTTATAAATTAAATATTTTGAATAAAAATATCATAACATATTTTTTATTTAAAGTATTTAAAAATAAAGTAAGAGGAGGTACCTTTAATTGAAAAGCTATAAAGTTCTCTTAGTGGATGATGATATAGAAATATGTCAAATGATAAAAAAGGCCCTTGAGCCAGAAAATATAGAAACCCTGACTATTTCCACCGGAAAAGAAGCACAAAGTGTTATCAATTCTCAGACTTTTGATCTTATTATTCTTGATATTATGCTTGATGACACCGATGGATTTCAGCTCTTGAAAAAAATCCAGGCTGAAGATATAGAGATCCCCGTTATTTTTCTGAGCGGAAAACAGCAGGACTACGACAAAATCCTAGCTTTGGGAATGGGTGCCGATGACTATATTACAAAACCCTTTAGTATGTCAGTCCTGATTGCAAAAATAAAGGCACATCTCAGACGATCTGACAAAATAAAAGAACTTCAGACCTCTTCAAGAAAAATCACAAGAGATCCCTTTGTATTAAACATAGATACCTACCAGCTTTTTAAAGACGGGGAGGAGATCTTCCTTTCATCAAAGGAGATAATGCTCATGAAGTTTTTCATGGAGAACCCCAACAGAGTCTTTACAAAAGAACAGCTCTATGAAAAAGTTTGGAACAATACTATTATTGATAATAACTCAATCATGGTATACATCCGTCACTTGAGAAAAAAAATCGAAGATGACTCTAAAAATCCAGTGTACCTGCAAACTGTATGGGGTATTGGTTACAAATTCAGCATCTAAAAAATATAATATTTGAAAAGGACTGTAAAATCAACAGTCCTTTTTTAGTATCACAATTCTATTGAAGTTTAATACTGATATCTTCTCCTAATCCAGAAGATCCTTTATACTGTTTAACATTACACTTCTTATTTCAGAGTTTTCTTTTGAAAGATCGGTTATAATATTTTTGACACGAAGCCTTCTGGAATTTTCATTTGTTTCATAAGCACACTCTGATTTTAATATAGGTAGATTCAGTCTTCTCACATATTTTATTATATTTTTTTCCTCTACAAATGAAAGTGGCCTTATAACTTTCACCCCGTAATCCTGGGATTCATAAGCCGGTTTCATAACATTCATATTTCCCTGATAAAATACATTCATTAGAAACGTCTCTATAATATCATCCTTGTGATGCCCTAAAGCAAGCTTATTTATATTCTGTTCTTTCATTATTCTGTAGAGCATTCCCCTTCTTATTCTTCCGCATAAAAAGCATGGATTTTTTTCTTTTTTATCTTCAAAGAGAAGATTCTGCAGGTCAGTTTCAAAAACTTGCAGTTCCAGACCCATTTTTTTACAGTAATCCTCTGTTTTATTGTAGCTAGAGCTGTCAGTACTAGGATGAATATGAATAGGGATTATCTCAAAATCAAAATTTACTATTATTTTTATTCTTACAAGGGCATTTATAGTGGCAAGGCTGTCCTTACCCCCTGAGACACCCACTGCTATCCTGTCTCCTGCCTCTATCATATTATATTTATGCATTGCCTTCCCTATGGGATTCCAGAGAGTCTTACTAAAACCCTTTGATTCAATAAACGCCAGCAGTTCTCTGTCAGAAAGATTTTCAAGCTCAATCTTGAGACCTGTGTGCTTTTCCACTGCTTCTGCCGTTTTGAATCTTCTTTTATTATTCAGTTCAAAATATATCTCAGTTTTTTCCTTAGAATTTAAGACTTTTAATCTGTCATCCTCTATAGAAAAGAGATAATTTTCGTGTTTTACTCCCTGAAGTTCATTTAAGTCATTTATTCTGATAGCCATCTCTATACCCCTCTGTCCTTTTTGTTCCCCCTTGTATAGCCCATCACATAATCAAGATTTATATTTTTCATTGAGTTGAATATGCTCTGCTTTATGTTTGGATTTGTCTCCTCCATATCTGCCAAGAGTTTCTTAATCTCTTTTCTTTTGGAATCTATTTTTCCAGACTCTATAGGACAACCGCAGGTCATTGGAGATATTCCGTTTTTCTGGGTATAATTTATTACGTCCTCTTCTTTTATGTATATCATAGGTCTTATTAGCTCTAATTTACCGCTGGTGGATTTTACCTTAGGTATCATAGTTTTCACAGTTCCTGCATAGAACATATTTATGAGGGAAGTCTCCACAGCGTCGTCAAAGTGATGTCCGAGGGCCAGCTTGTTACACCCTAGCTCCTCTACCTTTTTATAGAGTACTCCTCTTCTCATCTTTGCACACAAAAAACAGGGATTTTCAGGATCTTGTTCGAATGCCACTTCCCATACATTGGACTCAAATATCTCACACGGAATATCAAGGTCTTTTAGATTGTATTTAAACTGATCCACATCCATGGCCTCAAACCCAGGATTCATGGATATAAATACCACTTCAAAATTTTTAGTTCTGTCTTTTTTTAGCTCCTGGAAGAGTTTGCACATGAGAAGACTGTCTTTCCCCCCTGATACACCGACGGCTATCCTGTCACCGTCCTCTATAAGCTTAAAATCTTTTACCGCCTTTACGAATTTAGACCAGATTTTTTTTCTGTAAGTGCTCCTTAGAGACTCGGTGGCTATCTGACCACGGCTCAGTCCCTCTTCAGTCATTCTTTCTTCTATAGTTTCGTAAACTTTTTTTTCTTTCATGAAAACCTCCGCTGCTTTTATTTCAATAGATATGAATTATCTTTTATTTTTTCTAGAATCATATAATTATATCATAACTGATTATTTTTTAAAAAGTTTTTTTATCAATGTGATAAAGAATTGTTTGACTTTTCTCTTGCAAAGCAATACAATTATATTTTAAAATGAAATATTGAATTTTTGTAGACTCTGTTACTTTTCTCTTGAAAGAAAAGCACCCCAAGGGCATTTCCTCCCTTCGGTCAGGGCATAACCAAAAGTTCAAGAATTTTCAAATGTCTAGGAAGTATATGTTTCTTTTAACGCCTTTGTGAGCTACAGTCCTCGGTTCCCTGCGGAACTTATTCTGTAGAACGGCTGAGTGCTGGTTATTTCCTGTATAAGTTCTGCGACTTGAAATTCAAAATACAGAAAGAATAATATCAAGCTAAATAAAAAGCATGCGCATGGTTATTCTTTAACTTATCGTGCTAAAAAGGTTTTGAATCTTTTGGCCATTGACAAAATAAGCGTTAAAAATGACCGCAGTGAAATCCTTAGTAAAAATCAACTGTTTGGCGCAGCGAGTAGCCAAAAAATAACGAGTCATACGAGTATATTTTCTGGTTCTCAGAAACTTGTTTTCTGAGTTTCATTACTC